>NZ_QRHM01000001.1:135646-178709 GCF_003470325.1 Collinsella sp. AM24-1
GAGCCGCGCCACGCGAAGCCTTGGCAGCCGCTCCCCCGCCATCTCCGGGACGACGGCGCGTGACCTTGACCTCGCCATCCGAGACCTGATCGGCCACGGAGGGCACTGAGGGCTTCTGTTGCGCGCCCGAGGAATGGCGACGGCGCGGACGCGGCGCGCGCTCCTCCTCGCCACGTGACTTGCCGCCCTTGTCGGCAGACGCATCGGAGGCCGAGGGACCCTTGGAAGCGGCACCGGCCTCGCGAGCAGCTGCGGCGCGGAAGGCGTCCTCGCGCTCCTCGCTCGACAGATGACGGCGGCGGCGACGTGTGGGGTTCATGCCACCGCCGCGATTCTGCTGCTGGGGCTGCTGAACCTCGCGCTCGCGAGAGGCGTTCTTGCCCGCGGCTGCAGCCTCGGTAGCATCGCCCGAGCCCGCGCGCTTGCGACGACGACGGCCACCGGCGGCCTCCTCGGCCTCGGGTGCCTCGGCCTTGCCGCGGCCCTTTCCACGGCCACGGCCCTCGACCTGGCTCTGAGCAGCGCGGGTATCGGAATCGGCATCGCGACGACGGCGCTTGGGCATCGACGTGCCGGCAAGACGGTCGGCGCTCGACAGACCATCGCCCACGTCGACGCCGTTCTCGCGATCGAGCTCCATGAGCGCCAGACGCATCTCGGGCGACTCGATGCGCTCGAGCACATCGCGCGTCACGCAGTCGGGGCGGCAATTGCAGCCCTGCTCGGCAGCCTTCTTTTTGCAGCCCTCCGAGCAGGTCATATCGGCCAGGTTGACCTTAAAGACCTTGCCATTCTCCAGGCGCAGCACCAGCTGCTCGCGCGGCGTGTCATATTCCTGAATACGCGCCTTGCCAAGCGGCGTATCGATGAGCGTCTTCTTTTTGGGCGCACGGCTCTTAAAGTCCTTGTACGCCTCGAACTCATAGCGCAGGCAGCACATTAGGCGGCCACACACGCCGCTGATCTTGGAGGAATTGAGCGGCAGGTCCTGCTCTTTTGCCATGCGGATCGAGACGGGCTCAAATTGTCCGCCGAAGCGCGTGCAGCAGAGCTCCTGGCCGCACTGGGCATAGCCGCCCACCAGGCGGGTCTCGTCGCGCACGCCGATCTGGCGCATGTCGACGCGAATGTGCAGCGTCGAGGACAGGTCCTTGACGAGCTGGCGAAAATCGACGCGCTCCTCGGCGGCAAAGTAGAACACGGCCTTCTCGCCGCCAAACAGGTACTCGACGCCGACCGGCTTCATCTCGAGGTCGAGCTCTTTGACCAGACGGCGGAAATCGACCATGGCCTCGTCACCCTGGATGGCCAGGTCGTCGGCAAGCTGCAGGTCGATGTCGCTCGCCACACGCAGCACGGGCTTGAGCGGCTGACCGATCTCGTCTTGCGGTACCTCAAAGGGATCGGCCGTGACCAGGCCGATCTCGGTTCCGCGCTCGGTGGAGCAAATAGCGTAATCTGCCTCGAGGATATCCAGGTCCTGCGGGTCAAACCACAGGTCGCGCGAGGCGTAGGTAAACTTAACGGGTACGACTAACGGCATTTCAGTGCCTTCCTGATATCGAACAGCATGACCTCGATGGCCAGCTGGGGAGTAACGTTTCTGGCGATGTTGCGCTCGGCGGTCGCGACCGCCTCGAGCGCCTGGGTGGCACCCGCAACATTGGTCGCGGCGGCAAGCCGACCGATCGTGTCGCGCACGTCCTCGTTCACCACGTCGGCTGCCTCGTCCTGAAGTGTCAGCAGCACGTCGCGCATGAGCGTCCGCGCGCTCGCCAGCGCTTCCATGATACCCGAACGCTCGCGCGCGTTGAGTTCGCGCTTGTTGCGGTCCTCAAGCTGCTTCAATGCTCCACGCGACAGGTAGTCGGCGTTTTGCTCGAGTACCTTTTCCTGCGTGGACTTGACCTCGGCAAGCGGCGCCTTGACGGCGACGATGAGCGACTTGGCGCGACTGAGCACGTCGGCCTCGTCGGCGGCAATGAGTGAGTCGATGGCACGGACCATCTGACGGCGGGCGTCCTGGCGCTCGGCGCTCTTGAGGAACTCGATGCCGCGTGTGGGGCTTCCCGCCACGGCGACCGCCATGCGGCAACGCGCAGGGTACTGACCGGTGGCGCGGCTCACGGCCTGCGCGGCGACGGCGGGCGACACCAGCCGAAACGGCACGCACTGGCAACGACTCACGATAGTGGGCAGCATCACGTCGGCCGAGGTGCCCAGCAAGATAAACATAACGCCCTCGGGCGGCTCCTCGAGCGTTTTGAGCAGTGCGTTGGCGGTGTTGGCACGCAGTTGCTCGGCACGGTCGATGATGTAGACCTTGGCGTTGGCACGGATGGGCGCCAGTGGCACGTCATCGAGCAGCTCGCGGGTCTGGGCAATGAGGTAACCCGTGGCGCTCTCGGGCGTGTAATAGTGCACGTCGGGGTGCGTATGGCGGGCGACGCGCACGCAGCTATCGCATGAGCCGCAGCCATCCTGCTCGCACAGGAAGGCTTGGGCGAGCGCCCACGCGGCGTCGAGCTTGCCCGCGCCGGGAGCGCCCAAAAACAGGTAGGCGTGCGATGCGCGACCGCTAGCGACGGCATTGGTCAAAAAGTCACGCACGCGCTCTTGGGTGTCGAGCTTGGCCAGCAGGCTTGCCTGAGCGGGGGCCATGTTACTCGGCCTCCTTGGCAAGCGCGGCGGCGACGGCTTCCTGCGAAATGTCGAGACCGTACGCGCGAACCTGCTCGACCGTCTTCTCGAAGACTTCCTCGACGGTCGTAGTGGCGTCGATGAGCTTTACGCGGTCTGGCTCCTCGGCAGCAATGGCACAAAATCCCTGGTACACACGCTCCTGGAATGCCATGCCCTTAGCCTCCATGCGATCTGCCGCGCCACGGGCTGCCATGCGTAGCGCCGCCTGCTCGGGCGTGATGTGGTAGACGAGCGTGAGCGCCGGGTGCGTTCCCGCGACGGCCAGGTTGTTGGCGTCGCGCACCATCTGGCGGTCGAGGCCATCGGCAAACGCCTGGTAGCAGGTCGTGGAATCGTAGAAGCGATCGCACAGGACCACCTTGCCGGCCGCAAGGGCGGGGGCTATGACCTCGTGTACCAGCTGGGCACGCGCAGCCTCGTAGAGCAGCAACTCGCAGGTGTCGCCCATCGCCATATTGGCGGGGTCGAGCAGCAGGGCGCGGATCTTTTCGCTGATGGCGGTGCCGCCCGGTTCGCGCAGGCTCACAACCTGGTGGCCAGCGAGCTCGAGCGCGCGGGCAAGCAGGCGCGCCTGCGTGGACTTGCCGGCACCGTCGACGCCCTCGAGCGTGATAAAGCTATGTTGAGCAGGCTCAAAAGCCATGGGCGCAGCCCCTTCCTACAAGGCGCGTAAATGCAGATATAACAACCAAGCCATGATACCCCAGCGTCCGGCGCACCCCAAATCGAACCTAGTCATTAGGGCGGCAGTTAGGGACGATCCTAAACTGCCGGCAGAAAAGGAACGTCCCCAACTGCCGGCTAAAGTTGCGGTGAAATAGGGACTGATTGAAGCTCTGAGACCGCCAAACAGTCCCTATTTCACCGCAACGTATGATGGGGAATTTTGGATGCTGGGTATAATCGTCGTATTGCATTGAAATGTGGCGAAAGGAGTGGCAATGTCTCGGTATTGCGCCTCGTGCGGCAAGCTTCTTGAAGATAATGCCAAGTTCTGCACCTCGTGCGGTGCACCCGTTGAGCAAACAGCCGCGAGCGATAGCCAGCCCGCTTTTGAGCAGACCGGCTCCCTTGATACGCCGCAAGCCAAGGCGGACGACCCCCTCGCCTATAGCCCCGACCCCGCCGCAAGGACCGAAGCCGTCGAGACCACGCAGCGCATACCCGTCGCGAGCGGCTCGCCCCAACAGCAGCCGGCTCCCGCATACGCGCCCGCTTCGCCACAGACCCCCGCTCCCAAAAAGAGCGGCACCGGGCCGCTTATCGCCGTTATCGTTGTGCTGGTGGCGATCATCATCGCCCTGGTCATCTTCTTTGCGATCAGACCGTTCGACAACGCCGCCACGCAGACGACTGCCGAGGTAGCTAAGCTGCACCATGACGTCGACGACGATGACCTAAAGCCTCTCGGCAATCCCAACAGCCTGTACGACGATGATGACGATGACGACGAGGATGGCGGCGAAGCAACGCTCTCTGAGCAGAACCTCTACCGCCGACTGAGCGAATACTACGACTTGCTCGAAGACCTCGACAACTACGTCCGTGGCTGCGCACAGAACTTCAACGGCAGCTATCTGGAAGAGGATCGAACCACCCGTCAAAATCTCGCCGACGTCGCCGAGCGCACGGAGGACACCATCGAGCAGTATTACGACATCGTCGAGGACCTGGACGTCCCGACGAGCTCTAAGAACTACAGCTCCTGGAAAGACATCGTTGCCCTGTATGACGACCTGGACCACCGCATTGACGCGATCTGCGATGCCTGGGAGATCAGCCTGAAGTACGCAAAGCCCGCGGACCACAAGAATGAGATCGTGGCGCCGCTGTCACGCGACAACGTGGCGGGCACCAATGACAATAAGTACCGCCTAGACTTTGAGGAGCGCTATCCCGGCGCCAAGCCTGTCGAGGTGAACTAGTCGCATGCGACGTTCTTAAACGACTAGTCATTCAAGAACGTCCCCAATGACTGCCTAGAAAATGAGCGAGGATCGCGGGATCCTCGCTCATTTTTGTTTTGGTCAATGTTTCGGCTGCGCTGTTACTTGTCGGCGGCTGCTTTCTTGGCAGTCGACTTCTTCGCGGTCGTCTTCTTGGCGGCAGTGGCTTTCTTAGCCGTCGTCTTCTTGGCTGCCGTGGTCTTCTTCGCCGCGCTCGTCTTGGTCGTAGTCTTGCGGCCGCGGGCGGGCTTCTTCTCCTTGGTCGGGCAGTCCATGTTGACGCAGATACGCCACGGACCGCGCGCCGTGTTAACCACCACGATGGGGGCGCCGCACTCGGGACAGGTCTCGCCCGTCGCCTCGAGCTTGCCACGCGCCGGCAGCGGATAGCTCACGCCGCAGTCATCGTAGTTGGTGCAGCGGATAAAGCGCTTGCCGCTCTTCTCGCTCTTGTGCGCAATCAGGTCGCCATGGCGTCCAGCCTCGGCGCACACCTTGCACTCGCCCACTTTAAGGTCGGGCTCGTAGTTGGTGGGGCACGTGGGGTTCACGCAAATCTCAAAGGCCTTCTGGCGGAACGGCTGGCACTTGATGCGCGGCGCGCCACACTCGGGGCACACGGCGGCCTCGCCCTCGAGCGGGCTCACCTTGACGCCGCTCGGCACCGGATAGGTCACGTCGCAGTCGGGCCAGCCCATGCAACCGATAAAGCTGCCGCGGGTCTTGGCGCTCGTCTTCATAACCAGGTCCTTGCCGCACTTGGGGCAGGCGCCCACGCGCGCATCGGCCGTAACGGCGTCGCTGATGGCGTCGCCGAGCTCCTGCGTATGCTTGAGCAGCTCGTCGAGCACGCCGGCCAGCAGCGCACGCGAGTGCGTCACGACATGCTCTTCGGTGTCCTCGCCGCGCTCCACGCGAGTCATGTCGCCGTCGAGCTCGCTGGTCATATCGGGGCTCGTGATGCGCGGGGCAAACTGCGTCAGCGCATCGATAATGGCAATACCCAGCTGACTCGGCTCCACGGGATCATTTTTGAGATAGCGCACGGCATACAGGCGCTCGATGATGCTCGCGCGCGTGGACTTGGTACCCAGGCCGCGCTTCTCCATCTCCTGCACGAGCTTGCCCTGGCTGTAGCGCGCGGGCGGCTCGGTCTGCTTGGCCTCGAGCTTAATGTCGAACACGTCGACCGTATCACCCTGTTCCAGCGGCGGCATCTGCTCGTCGCGCTTAAGGCCGTACGGGTACGCCTCGCGGAAGCCCGGGGTCACGAGCACGTCGCCCGAGGCCACGAACGGCTCGCCGTTGACGTCGAGCTCGAGCTTGGTGTTCTCGATGGTCGCAGGACCCATAAGCGTCGCCAGGAAGCGGCGGGCGATGAGATCGTAGAGCTTGCGCTGGCCGCCATCGAGCGTGGACGGATCGCCCTCGCCCGTGGGATAGATAGGCGGGTGGTCGGTGGTCTCGACCTTGCCGCGCGTGGGCTTCATGGGACCGGCGAGCACCTTTTTACACACGGGCGCCAGCGCCGGGTTAATCTTTGCCAGGTCGCTCACCACGGCGCCCAGATCGAGCGTCGCAGGGTACACGGTATTGTCGACACGCGGGTAGCTGATGAGGCCCGCCATGTAGAGGGACTCGGCGATGCGCATGGTACGTGCAGGTGAGATGCCCTCGGCCGCGGCGGCAGCCTGCAGCGAGGTCGTCGCAAACGGCGTGGGCGGCTGCTGCTTGCGGGAGCGCTTGGTCACCGCGGCGACGGTTGCCGTCGTAGCGCCGTCGACGTGGCCGTACGCCGTCTCGGCAGCATCCTTGTCGGTAAAACGTGCCGTCTTGTGCGCAATCTTAAAGCGGTCATCCTCGGCAGCGCCCTGCGCGGCGCCCATGCCGCGAATCTGCCAATAGTCCTCGGGCACAAACGCCATGCGCTCGCGCTCGCGCTCGACCACCAGGGCAAGCGTCGGCGTCTGCACGCGGCCGGCGGAACGCACGTTGCCAAAGCCGCCAAACTTGGCGAGCGTCAGGTAGCGCGTGAGCACTGCACCCCAAATGAGGTCGATGTGCTGACGGCTCTCGCCGGCGTCGGCCAGGTTCTGGTCGAGCGAGACAAGGTTATCGAAGGCCTGCGTGATCTCGGCCTTGGTAAACGAAGAATACTGGGCGCGGGCGACCGGCAAGTCGGGCGCCACCTCGCGCACCTTGTTGAGGGCGTCCGAACCGATCAGCTCGCCCTCGCGATCGAAGTCCGTGGCGATGATGACGCTGTCGGACTTTTTGGCGAGGTTCTTAAGCGAGCGGATGAGCTCTTTCTCGGCCGGAAGCTTAATGACGGGCGCCCAGGTGAGATAGGGCAGGCTCTCGAGCTTCCAGCCCTTGATGGAAATGCCATCGGCAAGGAACGGCTTGCGCTTGGTGTCGTACGGCGGGCGGGCCAGGCCATCGGGCATATCGGCCGGCAGCATTTCGCCGTCCTCCGTGACCGAATACCAGCCCAACTTTTTATCGAACAGCACACTGTCGCAAAAATCGGGTGCCAGGATGTGACCGGCAAGGCCGATCGTCACGCACTCCTCGCCCTTCCACTCAAAACGGTAGATGGCGGTGTTGTACACCTTGTCCTTTTTGGGCTTGCCCGTGGACAGACGCTCGGCGATCTGACGCGCGGCGTCGTTTTTCTCAGCGATGATGAGCTTCAAAAGAGGCTCCTATCTCGTGTGTCTGCGGCTGCGCCCGCCCTCTTGGCGGCCGACTTACGCCCTTGCTTGCTCAATCTGCCCGATGAGCCAATCGCACCAGGCATCCATGCCCTCGCCCTTGCGCGCGCTCACGGCAAACCGCGGCGCCTGCGGATTGAGGTCATCGAGTGTCTTAGTATACCTATCCATGTCAAAATCGAAAGCCGGAGCCACGTCGACCTTATTGAGCAGCTGCGCGCCGGCGTGCTGGAAGATGCCCGGGTACTTGATGGGCTTGTCGTCGCCCTCGGGCACCGAGAGGATCATGATGGACAGGTTCTCGCCCAGGTCAAAGTCGACCGGGCAGACCAGGTTACCCACATTTTCGATAAAGATGACGTCGATGTTCTCCAGACCGACGGCCTGGTCGAAGGCGTCGACGGCCTCCATGATCATGTTGCCCTCGAGGTGGCACAGGCCGCCCGTGTTGATCTGGATGGCGGGCATGCCGGCTTCCTTCATGGTGATGGCGTCGACGTCCGAGGCGATATCGCCCTCGATAACGGCACAGCGCAGGCTGGCTTTGTCACGCAGGCGCTCGTTGGTGCCCAGAATCGTGGTGGTCTTACCCGAGCCAGGGCTCGACAGCACATTGATCACGTAGGTGTTCGTCTGCTCAAACCGCTGACGCAGCTGATCTGCCAGGCGCTCGTTGCGCGACAGAATCGGCGACGCGATATCAATCGTTTTCTCGGCCATACTTAGCGCTCCTTACTTTGGCCCTTTTATACCCCATCGCTAGATGGCGAGCGTGCTAATCGTCGGGGGTCTCGATCTCGATACTTGCGATGTCGAGTTCGCGGCCATGCAGCAGACGCACGTTGGCACCGCCACATTGGGGACAACGGCAATGGAAACGGTCGTGCTCAAAGACCTCACCGCAGTCCAGACACTCGCTTTGTGGATGGACTTCCTCCACGGCAAGCTCGCAGCCGCGCGTGAGCGAGTCCTCGTCGCGAAACGTCTCCCACGCAAAGTCAAGCGCCTCGCGCACGACCTCGGTCATATCCCCGATACGCAGCGTTACCAAAACGGCGCGCGAGGCCCCCGCCCCACGCGCCGCGCGAATCACTGTATCGAGTATGCCGTTGACAATGCCAACCTCGTGCATACCGATTTACTCCTCGTCGTCCTCGTCGTCCGAGAACAGGTCCAGACGGCTCACGAACAGGCCCTCCTTGCCCTCGCGCGCGGTAATGACCACGCGAGCAATGGCGAGCGAAATCTCGTAGAGCGAGAGCAGGGCGCCATACATGAGACCCAGCGTAACGGGCGAGCCGTCGGGCGTAATCACAGCCGAGCCCACAAGCAGGCCTACGTACACGTAGCGCCAGGCGCTGCGGAAGGCCGCATAGGACACGATGTGAAAGACGGACAGATAGAAGATGATGAGCGGCAGCTCAAACGCCACACCAAAGCCGATCATAAAGAGCAGCTCCATGTTGACGTAGTTCTCCAGGTCGGGCAGCGCCGTAGCGACGGCCGAGGTCTCGCCGATGAGCCACTCAAAGCCCGCCGGGATGATGATGAAATAGCAGAAGATGGCACCCAGGAAGAACAGCACCGTCGAGGCGAGCACCGTGGGCACGACCCACTTGCGCTCGTTGGGGCGCAGCGCCGGCAGGAAAAATGCCAGGATCTGCCAGATGATCATGGGCGTGCACATGACCACGGCCATCTTGATGGCCAGCGAGAAGCGCAGGCCAAAGCCGCCGAGTGTGGTGGTGATGTAGAACTTACCGTCCGGCACAAACGAGCGGATGGGGTCTTCCAGGATATCGAGCACCACGGGCGTGGCAAAGTACAGCACGATGGCGGCGGCAAACACCGACACGATCACGATGGTCAGGCGGCGACGGAGCTCTCCCAAGTGATCGAAGAGCGGCATACGAGCAGGTCCGATAGGCATTACTCATCGCCTCCCTTCGGGGCGTCGGCGGCAGCAGTCTCGGCAGCGTCCTCGGCCTCGAGCTCGCGAGCGAGCTGGTCGACGACGGCCTTGCGCTTGCGGGGACGACGGGCGTAGAGGTCAGCCGTCGTGGGCTCTGCCGGCTCGGGCTCGGGCTCTGCAGCAGGCTCGGGCTCGACGGCAGGCTCGGCGGCAGCGGCAGGCTCGGCCTCGGCGGCAGCGGCCTCGGACTCCTCAGCAGCACCCTCGCCCTCGGCGGCAGCCTCGCTCGCGGCCTTCTCGGCAGCAAGGCGGGCACGACGCTCGGCAAAGGTCTCCTTCTTGGCGGGCGCTACCGTCTCGGCGGCATCCTCGTCCGCATCGGAATCGTCATCGACGGCAGCCTTCTTGGGCTTGACCGGAGCCGAAGCGGCCTCGCTCACCGGATCGATGATCTCGGACTGGACAACCGCCGTCATCTTTTCCTGCGTCTCGCGGAACTGACGGATGGCACGGCCGATCGTACGGCCCATCTGCGGGAGCTTATCCGGGCCAAACAGCAAAAAGCCGAAGACCACGATGATTGCCAGCTCACCTTCTCCAATACCAAACACACATACCTCCAAGGCTCGATGTGATTCGAGCCCGCACCGCGCCATTCGGCCGGAACTCGTCTATTCATTCGGTCAAGTATAGCGCCCGGACGCCAAAACGTCCGAGCGCATCACAAACATATGCCAAACGGCACGCCCTTTTGGGGGCAAAGATTATGCAGCGGTGATCGAAATCTCCTGGTCGACGCCCAACAGCTGAACCACGCGCATCACCGGGGGCTGCACGTTGACGCAGCTAAAACGCTTACCATGATCAGCTGCGTGGTGTGCGGCGCCCACAAGCACGCCAATGCCCGT
Organism: Collinsella sp. AM24-1; assembly: GCF_003470325.1. Classification (NCBI taxonomy): domain Bacteria; kingdom Bacillati; phylum Actinomycetota; class Coriobacteriia; order Coriobacteriales; family Coriobacteriaceae; genus Collinsella; species Collinsella sp. AM24-1. The sequence goes on from NZ_QRHM01000001.1 coordinate 145,830, forward strand.
CGAATCGATGTAGCTCACCTGGGCAAAATCGAGCTCAACGGCCTCAGTGGGCTGCTCGAGCGCCAGGTCGATGGCATTGCGCAGGCTATCGGCGTTAGAGATATCGATCTCACCGGTCACCTTAATGGTGTAGAGCTCTGGCGTGGGGTTTGTGGAAATACCCAAATCCATGTATACGCTCCTTTACGTATCGAAAGTGCGGATAGTACTAGGCGCGGACTTGCGGGGCCCTACGCGTTAGGCGCGCTCGGCACGCGCAAGCTCGGCAGCGACAAGCTTAACGGCCAGCACCAGCACATCGAGCGCAGCCTCCAGGTCCTCGACCGTGGGATAGCTCGGCGCGATGCGGATGTTGGTGTCGCGCGGGTCCTTGCCATAGGGCCAGGTAGCACCGGCCGGTGTGAGCTTGACGCCCAAGTCGGCGCAAAGCGCGGCGACCTTCTGGGCCGAGCCCTCGGGGCCATCGAAGCTCACAAAGTAGCCGCCGCGGGGATGCGTCCAGGTGGCGCAACCCGTGTCGCCCAAGCCCTCGGTGAGTTTGCGCTCGACGGCCTCAAAGCGCGGACGCAGGAACTCGGCGTGCTTTTTCATGTGCTCCTTGACCGCCTCGATGGTGGGAAGGAAGCGCACGTGACGCAGCTGGTTGAGCTTGTCGGCGCTGATGAGGCCGGCCTTCAGGCGCTTGGAGAACTCGGCGATAACCGCGGGGCTCGCACCGATAAAGCCGATGCCGGCGCCCGGGAAGGTGATCTTGGACGTCGAGGCAAAGGCCACCACGCGATCCTCGGTGCCCGCCGCGCGAGCGAGGTCAAAAATGTTTGCGAGCTCGTCGGTCTCGTCGTACAGGTCGTGCACGCAGTAGGCGTTGTCCCAGAAGATGCGGAAATCGGGCGCGGCCGTGGGCATCTCAACCAGGCGGCGCACGGTGTCCTCGCTAAAGGTGATGCCCGTGGGGTTGGAATACTTGGGCACGCACCAGATACCCTTGATGGAATCGTCGGCGGCAACGAGGCGCTCGACCTCGTCCATGTCGGGGCCGTTGTCGGTCATCGCGACGGGGACGTTCTCGATACCCAAGTCGGCGGTGATGCCAAAGTGGCGATCGTAGCCGGGAACGGGGCACAGGAACTTGACCTTCTTGCCGTCGTGCGCGGCCTCGTAGGCGTCCCAGGGCTCGCTGCCGCACGAGCCACAGCGCCAGAACATGCCGGCGATGTCATGCTCGATCAAAAGGCTCGACGAACCCAGCACAAGCGTCTGCTCGGCGGGGCAGCCCAGAAACTCCCCCGCCAGCTTGCGTGCCGAGGGAATGCCCTCAAAGCAGCCGTAGTTGGAACAATCGACGTTGCCGTCGTGCAGATCGGCGTCGGCATTGAGGATATCGAGCATGGGGCGCGAGATGTCCACCTGGGCGGGCGACGGCTTGCCGCGGGCCATGTCAAGCGCCAGGCCCTTGGCCTTGACCTCGGCGACCTCGGCTTTGAGCGCCTCGATGGCGGCATCGAGTTCGGTGGTTTCCATCTTCTGGTAGATCGTCTGCATGGGTGCGACCTTTCGCGAAGCGGTACGTTGCAGTTTGTCTAAGTATAGACCGCCACCGCCGCAACGTTATGAAGCCGTGATAGATTAAGTTCATCGCAATGAATTACGAATCGCCGCGCATGCCGGCGTGGGGCGCCCAAGGAGGCACTATGGAGTACGGATCGTTTCAGGCCGAGGAATTCGGCGACCTGCAGCGCCTGGTCGACGGACTGTTTTACGACCGCCACGCCATCGACCGCCTCGATTTGATCGTACAGGCCGAAATCTTGGACCTGGCGCCCGATCTCATGGAAATCGTCAACCTGCTGCCGCCCGGCTATTACGATCGCCAGTCACTTTGCGACCAGCTCAACTCCGCCTTGGCCGCCCACGGCTGGGGCGCCGTCTACGGAACGGTGGAATAAACCTAGTCATTTAAGAACGTCCCCAATGACTAAAACGCCGCCTGTGATGGTGTTCACAGGCGGCGTTTTCAAACTTGCATGTGCCCTTACTCGTCCTTGGACGCGGGGTGCTTGCAGACCACACTCATGTAGATCATGCCCAGCACCGCGGCGGTAACGGATCCGGCAAGAATGGCGGCCTTTGCGGCCAGAACCTCAAACTGGGCCGTCGGGAAGGCGAGGCCGCTGATGAGGATCGACATGGTAAAGCCGATACCGCCCAGAATGCCCACGCCGGCAATCATGTGCCAGTTAACGTTGCGCGGCAACTCGGAAATCTTGAGTTTAACCAGGGCAAACGTCATGCCAAAGATACCGATCGGCTTGCCCAGCAGCATGCCAAAGTACACGCCGAGCGTCACCGGGTCGGTGAGCAGCGTGCTCATGTCCACGCCCACCAGGCGAACCTGCGCGTTCACGAACGCAAAGATCGGCAGGATCACGAAGTTGACCGGCGTGGAGATCAGACGCTCCATGCGGATGAGCGGCGGGGTCACGCGGTGCATGACGCGCTCGACCTTGGTGGTCGAGACGGTAAAGTCATGCTGGCCCAGGATGTGCGCCTCGTCGTCGTAGCGATCATCGAGCAGCGGCAGGCACTCGCCCAACCAATCGGTGAGACTATCGAGCTTGACACCGCACTTGGCCGGGATGGTAAAGGCCAAGATGACGCCAGCAAGCGTAGCGTGCACGCCGCTCTTGAACATGCAGAACCACAACAGCAGACCCAGTACCGAATACGGGGCAAGGCGGTAGTGCTGCGTCTTGTTGAGCCACACGAGCGCGCAGGTCACAAGCGCGGCGGCGCCCAACCAAAACGGATTGGGGCTCTGACCGTAGAAGATGGCGATGGCGGCGATGGAGATGAGGTCGTCGGCGATGGCGAGCGTCGAGAAGAACACGCGCACGCCGTTGGGCACGCGATTGCCCAAAAGCGACAGCACGCCCAGCGCAAAGGCAATATCGGTTGCCATGGGGATGGCCCAACCGTTGCGGGCGCCGGCATGGTTAAAGATCAGGTAGATGCAGGCGGGAACGACAACGCCGCCCACGGCCGCCAGCATGGGAAGCATGGCCTGACGCGGATTCTTGAGTTCACCGACCGTCATCTCGTACTTAAGCTCGATGCCCACCAACAAAAAGAAAATCGCCATGAGGAAGTCGTTGACGAAAAGCTCAACGGTGAGACCGGCCGTAAGGTTGCCCAGACCCACATACAGCGGGGTCTCCAAAAAGTGATGAATGGCCTCGTAGGCATCGGTGTTTGCACAGATGACGGCGGCGATGGCGGCGATCACCATGACGGCGGCGGAAATCGTGCCGTTCTCGGCAATGCGCTCCCAAATGTCGTGACGCTCAAAACGCTTGCGCTCACGGGTGTTGAACAGCTGCTCGGTTGCTGCCATGGGCGGCTCCTTTCGCGGGAAGGTTCCCGTCTTAAAAAAGCACGGCCCGCCCAAATGGCGGCGCCGCGCTCCAACGTATTACGCTTGCATCTAGCCTACCCTGCGCGACAAACGCGCAAGCGCGGCCGAAAAGCGGAACCACAGGTTGAACATTATTTGCTCAACGGTGCGAGCGCCCCTGTCCAATAGGGGACGCGGTCCCGCGCACAAAAAACGACCGGAGCGCGGGGCGTCCGCGGTCCGGTCGTCGGTGTTAGGTCAACAAAACCTAGCAGGCGGCCATGATGGGAGCAGCGACCTGCTTCTTGCGGGAAAGGACGCCCGGCATCCAGACGCCGTCGTGCTCGTCAGCGATGCCCAGGCCCTTCTGAGCGGCCTCGGTCTCACCCTCGAGCAGGACCTGCGAGCCCTCCTCCATGATGTCGGTGATGCACAGGACGATGCCGTCGGCACCCTTCTCGGCGGCGTAGGCGCGCATGGCCTCGCGAATCTCGTCGATCATGCCGAGCGCGCGGCTCTTGTCGACGGTCTCGTACTGGCCGATGAGCAGCTTCTTGCCGGCGGGCTCGAACATCTTGATGTCGTTGCCGACCATCTCGGCTGCGGTGAAGGAGCCGGACGGACGAGTGAGGAAGACCTCCATGCCAAACTTGACCGGGTCGACGCCCACCTGCTCGCCGAGCTTAGCAGCGACGGCGCGGTCGACATCGGTGGTGGTGGGGCTCTTGAGCATGAGCGTGTCGGTCATCATGGCCGAGAGCAGCAGCTTGGCCTGAACGTCGGAAAGCTCAACGCCGAGCACGCCGGCGAGCTTGGTGACGATGGTGCAGCTGGAGCCCCAGGGCAGGCAGATGTAGTGCAGCGGACCGGCAGTCTCGAAGTCGCCGATGCGGTGATGGTCGACAACGCCAAAGACCGTGGCGTCCTTAAGGCCGGCGACGGACTGGGCGGACTCGTTGTGGTCGGTGAGGACGACGAGCTGACCGGCCTCGACGGACTCGATCACGCGGGGCTCGGCAATGCCGGCGTCGGCGAGCAGCTTGGCGGACTCGGCCGGAAGCTGGCCCAGCGCGCAGGCCTCGTAGGTGTTGCCGGCATACTCAACCTGGTTGAGCAGCTGGGACAGGACGACGGCGCTCATGATGGCGTCGTTATCGGGGTTCTGGTGACCAAAGACAAGAACGTTTGCCATGGATATCCTCCACTTGATATGTGTACTTGGACGTAGCTATGGTAGCACGCTGGCGGCGAACCCTTGGGCACGGAAGGGCCGCGGCACAATTTGGAGCAGGCGTTGGAGCAAAGTCTATCCCTTTCGCACCATGTTAGTGCAAAGTAACCTGGCCTCCTTGCACTAGCTATTTGCCGGCGGCGCGCAGGGCTACGTAGGCGGCACCGATGATGCCGGCGTCGTTGCCGAGCGAGGCGACCTTAATGGGCGTCTCGCGCGAGGCAGAAAGCGCGTACTGCTTAAAGTGCTCGCGGACCTTGTCGAGGTAGACATCGGCCGAGGCGGATGCGCCGCCGCCGATCAGGAACATCTCGGGGTCGACCACGTTGGCGATAAGCGCCAGAGCGCGGCCGAGATAGTCGGCCATGGTATCGGCCGCGGCTAGCGCGAGCTTGTCACCCTCGCGACAGGCCTGGAACACGTCCTTGGAATCGGAGGGGCCGGTGAGCTCGATGGGGTCGACGCCCGCCTTCTCGCACTCGGCAAGATAGTTGCTCACCACGCCGGTAGCGCTGGAATACTGCTCCAGGTGGCCATGGCCGCCGCAGCCGCAGGTGCGCTCCTCAGCCGGGTTCAGGCACATGTGGCCAATCTCGCCGCCGGCACCCACAACGCCCGACACCACGTCGCCGTTAACGATAACGCCGCCGCCCACGCCGGTACCGATGGTGACCATCACGACGTTCTGCACGCCCTTGGCAGAGCCGAGCCAGGCCTCGCCCATGGCAGCGGCGTTGGCATCGTTTTCGTACTTAACGACCGCGTCGGGGCAGTGCTCCTGAATGGCGATCCTCAGCTCGGGCAGGTTAATGGCAATGTTGGCCTTGACCTTGGCATCGCCCGATGCCGGGATGGGGCACGGAACGGCCAGGCCAACACCCGCCACAAAGGCACGCGGAATCTGGGCTTTGGCGACCACCTGGTCGATAGCCTCGGTCACCGCGGCAAAGCCCGCAGCGTCAACGATGGGAGGCGTAGGCACGCTGGCCTTGGCAAGCAGGTTACCGTCTTCGTCGAACAGGCCCTCCTTAACCGAAGTGCCGCCGACGTCAATGCCGATATAGTACTGCTTAGGTTCCATGGGAGCCCACCTTTCTCGTTTAAACATTGCCTGTATGGTACCGCTCCCAAGGCAAAAACCTACCAAAAAGGAACAGGTTTGTTTTGGCAGGTTTTATCTGGGGAAACACGCGGTACCAGCCAACAGGCCGCGTAAACCTTTGCCAAAAACAACGAGCGCCGAGAGGCGGAGGCTCCCGGCGCCCGTGAAAGGGACTGTATTGTCTGTTGGACTGCACGGTCCATCGCGGCGATAACGCCGACTAGGCCTGAAGCGCCTGCAGCTGCTTGTGGATCTCGATGAGCTCCGTCGCCATGACGCGCATGGTCTCGGTGCCGGCCATCTGGTCCTCGGCATGCAGCAGAATCAACGGGGCCTCGCCGTTACGCTCGCCGTTGGCCTCCTTTTTAAGGAGCCCCATATGGACATCGTGGCCACCGCTATAGGCCTCGTCGCCCTGCTTGATAAGCTCCTCGGCGGCGTCAAAATCGCCCTCCTTGGCCTTTTGCACGGCATTGATATACATGCTCTTGGCGGTACCGACGTAGCTGATAATCTCGAAGCAGGTCATCTGCAACTCGTTCATATCCTCCATATGCTGCACCTAGCCCATCACGCTGACGCAGTGGTCGATGATGCCGGCAGCGTTCATGCGGCCGTAGTCGACCATGTTGATGACCTCGACTGGGAAGCGGCCAGCGGCCTCCTTCTCAAAATCGCCCTTGGTGTAGCCGATCTGCGGGCCAAGCAGCAACATGTCGCACTCGTCCAGGTGATCGTGGGCCTCGTTCATGGGGCGAGCCTCGATCTCAATTTCCAGGCCACGGTTCGCGACCTCGGCCTGCATCTTCTGGACCAGCAGGCTCGTGGACATACCGGCATTGCAGCAGAGCATGATCTTCTTCATGGTTTCCTCCTTATAACTGCGCGGCGCGCAGACGACGACTGGTTTCATTCTTTGCGGCTATTGTTCCCACCCCCCCTGCATCTTTACGCAAGGGAGAGAGCTGCGGGCACCGGCACCGCGTACCGGCGCCCGCAAAGGTGAAAGGGACGAACGTTAGGCGTTCTGCTCGGCGAGAGCCTCCTGCTTGGCGATTGCCTTCTCGGAAATCTTCATAAAGGGCAGGTAGACGGCCATGCCAATGACAATCTCGAGAGCCTGCCACACGCCGGCGCGCCAGTCAAAGCCCGTAGCGAGCAGGGCATTGATGACGGGAGGCATAGTCCAGGGCACCTGGGCGATGCAGGGGCTGATGATGCCTGCGCAGGTAAGGCCATAGGTGATGCCGATGAACAGATCGGGGAGGAGGACAAACGGGATCATGAGCGGCAGGTTGTACACGATGGGGTAACCGTAGATAACCGGCTCGTTGATGTTGAACAGACCAGGCAGGATAGCCATCTTGGAAACGGTCTCGGAAGCCTTGTTCTTGGAGAACAGGAGCGTGTCGAGCAGAAGCATGAGGGTGCAGCCCGAGCCGCCGATGAGGGCGAAGCTGTTAACGATCTGCATGTTCATGTAGTGATCGGGCTGGATGGTGCCACCGGCGGCAAAGGTAGCCATGTTGTCGACGATGAGCATGGTCAGGATCGGCTCGACGGTAGCGCCAGAGATGGTGGACTGGTGAATACCGACGCAGAACAGCAGGTTGGCAAGGGTGTAGATAAGGATAACAGCCCACGGACCGGCGTTCATGATGTTCTTGAGCGGGTTGGAGATGCACGTGGAGATGATGGTGCACAGATCGGTGCCGGCACACACGGCGAGCAGGGCTGCGGCAAGAGCGAAGATCGCGAGGTTGAGCAGCATCGGGATCATGACGTTGAAGGAGTTGGAGACCGCGGGAGGCACACCCTCGCCCAGCTTAACCTTGAGCTTCTCGACGCCAGAAATCTTGATGAAGAGCGAGACGGAAAGCAGGGCGATGATAATAGCCGAGAACAGACCGTTGGTGCCGGTATTGGCAGTCGAAAGGGCGCCCGTGACCTCGGCGGAGGTGATCTTGTCGGTGAGCAGCGGGCTCGTGGCGGCAAGCGTGGCGGTGATCTGCTGCGGCATCATGATGACGAAAGCAGAGATGGCGACGACCACGCAAGCGAGCGGGTTATCGAAACGCTTGTTCTTAGCGAGGCTGTAGCCAATCAATCCGGCCAAGATAATGGCAGAGACGTTGAGGGTGCCCAGCGTAATTGCCGAACCCCACGTCTGAAGGTTGGCAAGGCCCGCCGCATCGAGCGGGAACAGGGGGAACACGACGTTGTTGATAAGAACCGCGATACCCGCAAGGATATAGAGCGGCGTGATGGTCGCGAAGGCGTCGCGCAGGGAACGCAGGTGAACCTGGTTTCCCACCTTCGCAGAGACCTCGGCAAACTTGTCGAGGAAGCTCTTTCCGTTGTCACTGGCCATGATTGCTCCTAACTTTCAAATCCGGCCTTTTCCTATACGCACGGTGGCCTGTCGCCCTCTGCCACCAGATGTGCCATGTGTTGCGCGCGGCGGCGCGCGGTCTGGGCGTTCGCCCGGTCGCTAGTCAACCACGTGGGTCGTGGCGACCTGCTTGAGCCAGGCCGCCGACTTCTTAAGGCGGCGCTTGTAGCCGTCCATAAGGTCGACCTCGACAAAGCCGTAACGATTCTTAAAGGCATTGGCCCAAGACCAGTTATCGATAACGGCCCAATAATGGTATCCGCGGCACTTGGCGCCCTCGGCAATTGCCTTGGCAACCCACTCCAGGTGCTGGCGTACAAAGTCGACGCGGTAGTCATCCTGAATGGTTCCTTCGGCGTCACGGTTCTTATATTCGTCCATGATGCCGATGCCGTTCTCGGAAACGAACCACTCAAGATCGGGGTAGTTCTTGGCGCAGTCCATGCCAAAGTCGTAGAGGCCCTGCGGGTAGATCTCCCAGCCGCGGCTCTCGTTCATAACGGCGTCGGGCCATACGTACTCGTCGGCAAAGTGCGGCAGGCCGTACTGGTCGACCTTGCTCGCCGGCGCTTGAACGCGCGTGGGGTGGTAGTAGTTGCAGCCGAGCCAGTCAACAACACCCTGCTTGAGAATCTCTTGGTCGCCGGCACGGAACGGGAGCTTAACGCCGCCCTTGGCCAGGCTGTCGAGCACGTCGGCAGGAAGCTCGCCCTTGGTAATAAGGTCGAGCCACCAGCGATTGTTGATGCCGCTGGTCATACGCACGGCCTCGAGGTCTGCCTCGTTGGGGTTCTCCTTGGTATAGACCGGGGTAAAGCAGTTGATCATGCCGATTTTGGCATCGGCGCGAGTAGCGCCCTCGTCATAGGCCTTGCGATAGTTGGCCACGGCCAGCGCATGCGCCAGCGAAATGTGATACTGCACGGTGCGGGCGCGGCTAAAGTCGTGGAGCTGCGGGAACCACACGCCCTCCTGATAGCGCTGCTCGGGCTCGACGATGGGCTCGTTAAAGGTGAACCAGTACTTAATCTCCTGGCCAAACTCGTGGAAGGCGACGTCGGCATAATGCGCGTAAGCCTCGACGACCTCACGGCTCTCCCAGCCGCCGCGGTTAAAGAGGTAGGTGGGCATGTCAAAGTGGTACAAGTTGACAAACGGCTCCAGGCCGGCCTCGCGAGAGGCGCGGAACAACTCGTGATACCACGCGGCGCCTTCCTCGTTGAGGTTGCCGTCGGCATCGAGCAGACGGCTCCACTGGATGGAAGTGCGATAGGTATTCAGGCCCAAGTCCTTCAGAATGCGAAGGTCTTCCTGGTACTTGGCCATAAAGTCATTGCCGGCATAAGAGCCAACGCAGTTGTAGAACGAACCCAGATCCTGGATGGACCAGGTGTCCCACAGGTTCTCGAGCTTGCCTCCCTGGTTCCACTGACCCTCAGTCTGCGGGCCGGACATAGCGGCGCCAAAGAAGAAGTCACGGGGCAGCTGATACTGTGCCATCAAAGTCCTCGCTTTCGTGTCTTAGAGCTTCCGGTTGGAGACGGGTTTGCTTTGGCAGGTTATCCGGCGCGGGCGCACACCGGTCATACCGATATCCAACCCGCCAAAATAAAACCGTCCTCAAACAGTACAAGGAAACGCCAATGCATCTCGCTTGTTGTCTGTAACTATAGCGCTCTAATTTTCTATGTAAAGCGTCTTTTTCATTTTTCTTTATCGAACTTCTTTCATGAAAGCCATATGGATGCTTTTTAAGTAGGTATACTTTCTAAATATCGACGCAAATATGAAGGGAGGATTGCATGATTCCCAAATACGAGGCAATAGCTGCAGATATCCGTCGAAGCATCGAGGATGGCGCCCTTAAGCCGGGCGATAAGTTGCCCACCGTCGTTGAGTTCTGTGAGCTCTATAGCGTTTCCAAAATCACCGTCAAACGAGCGATTGAGCAGATCACCGAGGAAGGCCTTATTACCAGCCGGCGCGGATCGGGCACCTACGTCAAGGACACGGCGGGGCTTCCCGGCCAGGTGTTTTTTCAAGGCAAGAACGACCGTGCCCAGGGCTTTTCGTATGAGCACCGCGGGGAAAAGGTGACCTCGGTGGTCTACGATTTCTCGATCGTCAATCCGCCGGCAGAGGTTGCGACCCAGCTGGGAATGGCCGAGGATGACTTCGCCTATCACATCGTGCGCGTGCGCCAGGTCGACGAGAAGCCCATCGTCATCGAGTACACCTATATGCCGCTCGAACTGATCCCGGGCCTTAAAAAGAAGGACCTGTACGGATCGGTCTACGGCTTTATCCGCGAGCAATGCGGGCTGAAGATTTCGAGCTTCCATCGCACCATTCGCGCTGTCGCGGCAACTGAGGAAGAGGCTGAGCGCCTGGATACCAAACCCGGCTCTCCCCTGCTCGAACTCAACCAGATTGGCTTCTTGGATAGCGGCACCGCGTTTGAATATTCTATCTCGCACAACGTAGGCGACCGCTTTGAGCTGCACAACGTAACGCTGGCCTAGTTTTGTAATCCGGTGGGTGCTCGTTTTGAGCTGTCTTACGCGGCGCCCGCACAACCTTATGGGAGTATGCACATGTCCGATTTGATTAAACTGACGCCGATCTTCCACGAGAAGATCTGGGGCGGCCGCCAGCTGGAGACCGTGTTTGGTTACGACATTCCCGAGGGCCCCATCGGTGAGTGCTGGGCCATCTCGGCCCACCCCAACGGCGACTGCCAGATTGCGGAGGGCCCGTATGCCGGCCACACGCTGTCGTGGCTGTGGTCCGAGCACCGTGAGCTCTTTGGCGACTGCGAGGGCAAGGAGTTCCCGCTGCTCATTAAGATTCTGGACGCCAAGGACGACCTTTCGATTCAGATTCATCCCAACGACGAGTACGCCGCCGAGCACGAGAACGGCAGTCTGGGCAAGACCGAGTGTTGGTATGTCCTGGACTGCGAGCCCGGCGCCACGATTATCGTCGGGCAGCGCGCCAAGGATCGCGCTGAGGCCGCACAGATGATCAAGGACGGCCGCTGGGACGACATGCTCAACGTGCTGCCGATCCACAAGGGCGACTTTTTCCAGATTGACTCCGGTACCGTGCACGCCATCAAGACCGGCACGCTCATTTTGGAGACGCAGCAGTCGAGCGATGTGACCTATCGCCTGTACGACTACGACCGCCCCGGCACCGACGGCAAACTGCGTCCACTGCACATTGAGCAGAGCCTCGACTGCATCGATTTTGATGTCCAGGCTCCGACCGACGGCACTGTGACCGCACCCGAGATCGACGGCGTGACCGAGCTCGAGTCCAACCCCTGCTACACCGTCGATCGCGTGCGCGTCGACGGCAGCAAGACCCTCGACCAGCACTGGCCCTTCATGTGCCTGTCGGTCATCGACGGCGAAGGCACCGTCTGCGGCGAGGCAGTCCATAAGGGAAGCCATCTGCTAGCCCCCAGCACCGTCGCCTCCATCGACCTCGAAGGCAAAATGGAGCTAATCATCAGCCACCTGTAAGCCACCACAACAACCCAAACGCAACAAGGGGCTCCCCCGTCCACATACGGGAGAGCCCCTACTCATATCCATATATCAGCCCACCCGGCTCTCCAGACCAAAAAGGCGGACGAGCAGAGCGATGTTCGCAAGCACCGTTACCTAAGGACCTGGGCGGGCGTATAGGGCAACATCGGTCGCGAGTTCCGCACGCAAAGGAGAGCACTTAATGTGCTCTCCGTCTTGCGCAGGACTGCCCGAGCAGGCGATGTTGCCCTATACGCCCGCCCAGGTCCGCCGGGATCACGACAGCTTAACGATCGGTGCAAAGCCCTTCATCAGCTTTTTGGTCTGGCCGGTCTTTTCGAACTGGACCTCGATCATGTCTCCGGCGACCGAGATCACGGTACCCGTGCCAAAGGTCTTGTGGCTCACGGTATCGCCCGCGGCAAAGTCCTGCGACGCGCTAGCGTGATCGACCTTGCGCTCCACCGTCGGCGACACCTTGGACGACGGCTTTTTGGCTCGCGGCGCGCCCGAGCCAAAGGTCGAGGCAACGCGGCCGGCGTCGGGCGAAACCCCACGATGGCGCTCGGTGCCATAAGTGCTGCCGCCAAAGAAGTCGTCAAAGCTCGATCCGCCGCGCGAACCGGAACCGCCGGTCGAGCGCGTATGCGAACCGAACACCTTGCCGCCATACATATCCGAGCCCATGCCCGAACCAAAGGTGCCGTGACGGTCGCCGCGCTTCTCCCAGCCCGTGCCCTCAAAACCGGCAGAGCCGATACCGCTAAACTCGATATCCTCAAACGGAATCTCGTTGAGGAAGCGCGAGCGCGGGTTGGCAGAGGTCGAGCCGTAGGTGCGACGCGTGGCCGCATAGGTCAAGAACAGGCGCTTACGGGCACGCGTGATGGCGACGTAGGCCAGGCGGCGCTCCTCCTCGAGCTTGCCCGGATCATCGCTGCCGCCAAAGTCGTGCACGTGCGGGAAGATACCCTCCTCCATACCGGCCACGAACACCGCCGGGAACTCCAGGCCCTTGGCGGAGTGGATGGTCATCATGGTGATGGCATGCGTCTCGCCGGCAAGGGAATCCAGGTCGGAGCGCAGGGCAAGCCACTCCATGAGAGCGGGCAGCGCCTTACAGGTGAGCGGGCCGTAGGTGCGCTCAATCTCGTCAGCATGCACGGCGCCCGCCGGCATCTCCGTCGGCGCGGCATAGGCGTTGCCCGCAATGGCGGCGGCCAGGGCATCCTGCGGCGAGAGCGCCGGGGCGGCTAGGCTATCGAGCGGATTGGAACCTGCGGCATCACGCGCGCCAACGAGCGCCTCAAACGAGGACGCAGGTGCGGACGGTCCCGGCTCGGGCGCAGGTGTGCTCACCACAACGGGCTCGGGCTCAGCGCCAACCGGCACATCGGCAACGCCAGCCGCGCGCAGCTCTTCCAAGCTCTCGAGCGTGCCTTCGATATCCTCGTGCGTCTCCTCAAATTCGGCGGCGACGCCCAGGAATTCCTGGATGTTCTCGGCGCGGCTCTCGGACTCCATGGTGCCCTCGGCGCGGAAAGCCTGCAGCAGGCCCGTCTTATCGACGATCATCTCGACGACGTCCTTGAGCTCGCCGTCCATGCGGCGACCCTCGCGCACCAGCGAGACAAAGCTCGACAGGCCATTGCGCACCTTGGCGCTAAACATGCCCGTTTCGGCTGTTGCGATTTCGCAGGCCTGGAAGAACGAGCAACGGTTGTCGCGCGCCAGCTGCTCAATCTTTTGAATCGAGGTGGAGCCGATGCCGCGGCGCGGCGTGTTGATGACGCGCTTGACGCTCATCTCGTCGGCCGGGTTCACGATCATCTTGAGGTAGGCCATGACGTCGCGGATCTCGGCACGGTCGAAGAATCGCGTGCCGCCGACGATCTTGTAGGGCACGCCCGCGCGCAGGAACATATCTTCGAGGATACGCGACTGGGCGTTGGTGCGATAGAACACGGCGATATCGTCGTAGCTCGTACCCTTGGCATGCAGTTTCTCGATCTCGCCGGCAATCCAGCGGCCTTCGTCGCGCTCGTCGCTCGCCTGGAAGGCCTGAATCTTCTCGCCGTCGCCCTCGGCCGTAAACAGGCGCTTGTCCTTGCGCTGCGAGTTGTGGCGCACCACGGCGTTGGCGGCGCTCAGGATATGACCCGTGGAGCGGTAGTTCTGCTCCAGCTTGACGGTCTTGCAGTTTTTAAAGTCCTTCTCAAAGTCCAGGATATTGGTGATGTCGGCGCCACGCCAGCTATAAATGGACTGGTCATCGTCGCCCACGACCATGAGGTTTTGGTACTTGGCGGCCAGCAGGTTGGCGATCTCGTACTGGACGTGGTTGGTGTCCTGATACTCGTCGACGCTAATGTAGCGGAAGCGCTCCTGATACTTGTCGAGCACCTCGGGGCGGGTGCGCAGCAGCTCGAGCGTGCGCACGAGCAGGTCGTCGAAGTCCATCGCGTTGGCGGCGCGCAGGCGGCGCTCCAGCTCCATATAGACCTGTGCGGTCTTTTTGTCATTGGGGCTGTCGGCGGATTTGAGCATGTCCTCGGGCCCGATCATGGCGTTTTTGGCCGAGCTGATCTTGCTGCGGATCATGTTGATGGGGAACTGCTTTTGCTCGATGCCGAGTGCCTGCATAATGTCGCGCACCATGCGCTTGGAATCATCGTCATCGTAGATGGTGAACTGACCGGTGTAGCCCAGCAGGTCGGCGTCCTCGCGCAGCATGCGCACGCACATGGCATGGAAGGTGCACACCCACATGCCGCGGGTACCGCTGGGAATAAGTGCTGCCAGACGCTCGCGCATCTCGGCCGCGGCCTTGTTGGTAAACGTGATGGCCAGAACCTGCCAGGGCTTAACGCCCAGGTCGCCAAGCATATGCGCGATGCGGAAGGTCAGGACGCGGGTCTTGCCCGAGCCGGCGCCGGCAAGGACCAGCAGTGGGCCCTCAGTGGTCAGGACCGCCTCGCGCTGGGCGGGGTTCAGGCTATCGATATCGACGAACGGCTTGGCGGGCTTGGGCGCCGGAGCCGGGGCGTCGTAGATGTCGAGCGGAACGAGCTCGGGTTCCGGCGCGGCGGGGACGGTGTATGCATCGAGCGGCACGGGCTCCGGCGCGGGCGGCACGGGTACCGCAGCGTTCTTTTCCCAGGGCAAGGGCTGGGTCATGGGCGACTCCTCATCTGACAGACGGCGCGCCTGCGGGCAGCGCCATAGTTTGAGCCGTACCAGTATACCGAGCCGCGCGGACACCGACGCAAATCACACCACGACTCCGTGCGCCACCGTCAAGCCCGCCCCATCGCCCAAAAAAGAGGACGGCATAGACCTTTTGGTCATGCCGTCCTCTTTGAATGACAAGTTGTCGCTCTGGCCGCCGCGCAGCGTCAACCAAGTTACAGGCCGAGCATAGGCTCCAGAACGAAGAAGTACGCGAGCACTACGATGCCCAGGATGATGCGGTAGACGCCGAAGCACTTGAAGTCGTGACGGCGGACGAAGCCCATGAGCCACTTGATGGCGATGAGCGAAACCACAAAGGCCACAACGCAGCCCACGCCCAAGATGGCGATCTCGTTGGTGCCGAACGTGCCGCCCTTGATGAAGTACTTGACCAGCTTGAGCGCACTCGCGCCAAACATAACAGGAATAGCCAGGAAGAACGTGAACTTAGACGCCACCGAGCGCGTGCAGCCCAAAAGCAGGCCGCCGATGATGGTAGAACCGGAGCGAGACGTACCAGGCACCAGCGAAAGCACCTGGAAGCAGCCGATACCCAGCGCAGTCTTCCAGCTGAGGTCCTCGAGCGTGGCGATGGAACCAAAGTCCAGATTCTCGTCATCGTCCTCATCCTCAGCGGTAGCCGTGGGGGGCGCCGCAAAGTGCGCACCGGCGGGACGTCCACCCGACACCACAGCACGCGAACCAAACGAACCGGCAACGGCCATTTCCTCGCGCTTGCTCGCGCGCCAGTTCTCGATCACGATAAACAGCACGCCGTACACAATGAGCGCCAGCGCCACGACGGGAGCGTTGTAGAAATGCTCCTCCATCCAGTCGTTGAGCGGCAGGCCGATCGCCGCCGCAGGAATGCAACCGAGCACAATCTTGCCCCACAGCACCCAGGTGTCGCGACGGCCCTCCTTGCCCTTGCTGGGCGAGAACGGGTTGAGCTCGTGGAAAAACAGCACGCAGACGGCCAGAATGGCGCCGAGCTGAATCACGACCAGGAACATATTCCAGAACGTCTCGCTCACGTTCATCTTGACGAACTCGTCCACCAAGATCATGTGGCCCGTCGACGAAACGGGCAGCCATTCGGTGATGCCCTCGACCAGGCCCATGAAGGCAGATTTTAGAAGCTCGATAATATCCAAAGGGACCCCCTCGTTAGACACCCGCCGGTAGATGTTCTGCGGACGATGCGGGCGATGTCCCATTATCAACCGTTGGCGGTGCGACCGCGCCTACCCTTACCAAAAAACTCGCCCGTTCACAGAATTGCGAGCAGTTAAACCGAAATCCTTGGGTATAACTGCAACAAGATAAAGTGTCCGGCGGTCAACGCACCCGCGCCCGCCCGACGCACGAGCCCCGCGCCCGTGCGATAGACCAAGGAGGAAACCATGAACGAGGGTTACACCAAGGTATTTGTTTCACTCGACGGTACTGAGCAGCAGGATTTTGTGCTCGCACGCGCCATCAAGGTCGCCGCGAACAACGGCGCCAAGCTGATTATCGGCCACGTTATCGATTCCACGGCGCTCGAGAGCGCCGGCTCCTATCCGGTCGATTTGGTCAACGGTCTGGAGGAGGCCTTTAAGAACTCCATCGAAAAGCAGCTCGAAGAGGCCAAGGCCAATCCCGATATTCCCGAGGTCGAGGTCATGATACGCGCCGGTCGTATTCGCGAGACGCTCAAAGACGAGATGCTCGACGTGGTCAAGCCCGACCTGGTGCTCTGCGGCGCTCGCGGCCTGTCCTCGATCAAGTATGCGCTTCTGGGTTCGATTTCGACGTTCCTGCTGCGCAATACCGACTGCGACATTTTGGTCGTAAAGTAGCGTTGCTCCCACCGGCCGCGGGGCCTGAGGGGTTTCCACGGGCACGTCCTCGCCGCGTTGCGGCTGCGGGATGTGCCCTTAGGAAACCCCTCCCGGCCTCGCGGCCTTCGCAGCCTTACTTCAGCGAGTTGGCTGATAAAAGATGGCGTGCCGCCCCGTTTGGGGTGGCACGTTTTGTTTGGGCGGACGTCTGCCGCATGCGTTACTCGAAATATTGGAACTTATTCGTTGAAAACGCGAACGTTACGACAAAGCCTTCGCCGGAGTCGGATGCCGCCGTGACGTCGATGCCCATCTTGGAGCATAGGCGCGCCACCAGGTAGAGGCCGATGCCCGTTGCGCGCTTGGTGGTGCGGCCGTTGTCGCCGGTAAAGCCCTTCTCGAACACGCGCGGCAGGTCGGCCGCGCTCACGCCACAACCGTTGTCGGCAACGGTAAGCTCAATGCGCTCACTCGCCAGGCCCTCATCCAGCAACGCGCCCGAAAACACGATCTTCGCGCCGTCCTCGCGCGCATATTTAATGCTGTTCTGGATGAGCTGACCTAAGATGAACTCCAGCCACTTCTCGTCGGTAAAGACCTCGAAGTCGAGGTTTTCGCACACCGGAGCCACGTGCGCTGCAATGAGTTCGCGCGCGTTGGCCTTAATCGCACCCGTCACCAAGGTCTTGAGATCCCAGCGGCGAATCAGGTAATCGCGCTCCACGACTTCCGAGCGCGCATAGTACAGTGCCTGGTCGATATAGCGCTCAACGCGAGCCAGCTCGCGACCCAGGTCATCCACACGCGACAGGTCGTCTTCGCTGCCGTCTAGGTTTTCAAGAATCAGATGGGCCGCCGCCAGGGGCAGCTTGGCCTCGTGGACCCAGCTCTCGATATAGTCGCGATAGTCTTCGGTCTGACGCCGGCCCTCGGCAACCTCGTCGCAGGCGGCTTTGCCCACCCGGCACAGGACCTCGTACTCGAGCTCGCCCTCGGCATAGGTTGGGCATTGCACCATCTCCTGCACCCATGCGGGACTCTCGAGCTCCTCTGCCGCGCGCTCCAACTGACGCAGAAAACGGCGACGGCGAGCGTACTCGATCACGATGCCGAGCATACCGAAGATAAAGGACACGCCAACCGCCACGACCACGATAGAAACGGGTGCGCCGGCGACCGTCAGCACAAAGCAGCTCAGCAGCACGCCGCACGTCCACACGGCGACGGGAAGCAGTGCATCTTTAAAGAACTTGCCAAACGACATAGCCGGCCCCTAGACCGAATAGCCTTGGCCGCGATGCGTCGTCAAATACCCCTTGATGCCGATTTTTTCGAGCGTGGTGCGCAGGCGGTTGATGTTGACGGTGAGCGTATTGTCGTCCACGAAGGCGTCGGAGTCCCACAGGTCCTGCATGATGGCCGAGCGCGAGACGATCTTGCCCGCGCGGCTCAGGAGCAGCGAGAGAATGCGCAGCTCATTTTTGGTGAGCTCGGTGCTGTCGCCGGTCGCCGTGTTGGTGACCATAGAGCGGGCGAGGTCGAGCTCCAGCCCCTTGTGGACGAGCGTGCTGCGCTCGCCTGACGCCGCGGTGCGACGCAGCAGTGCGTTGATGCGCGCCACGAGCACGCGCGCGCTATAGGGCTTGGGAACAAAGTCGTCCGCGCCGAGCGTCATGGCCATGACCTCGTCGATCTCGGTCGTGCGCGAGGTGAGGACGATGATGGGGACCTCGGATTCGTGGCGGACTTCGTGGCAGATATGCTGGCCGTCTTTGACGGGAAGCGTCAGGTCGAGCAGTACCAAGTCGGGTGCAGCGGCCAGGATGTCACGCGAGACATGCTCGAACGACTCGCAGGCCTCGACCTCAAAACCGGCACGGGCAAGGATGTCGGCAAGCTCGCGACGAATGGGCTCGTCGTCCTCAACGATATAGATCAGCGCCATGGATTCCGTTCCCTTCTTGGTTGTCTTGCCACCATTATGGCTGCGGAGCCGCAAGTACGCGCCTCGCGCGGCAACAAGGTGACAGAACTGTTCGCGAACGAAAGGTCCGACTCGCCCTCGCTCGCAACGGGTGCGGGGATCAAATGATTATAAAATCCCCGTCCCAGAAAAATCATTTAGCGGCGGGCGCGGAGCTTTTCGTAGCCGTCGGCAAAAAAGGCGACCGTCGCTGCATCGGACTCGGCGGCGTCGGCATCGGCAGCGGGAACCACGCCGTGCTCGTCGCTCACCAGGAACAAGGCACCCTTGAGCTGCGCGGGAATGTCTACGCGCGTGACCGAGATGCCCTTGGTCTGGGCCAGCTGCTCGATGAGCGTCGCCGTGCCACACAGGCACTCGTCCGCCGGCGCCACAAAGGCCAGCTCGCCGTTGTTGACGGCAGCGAGCAGCTCGGGCGCCACGCCGGTTTCGTCGGCCTCGGAGCGGGCCTCGGCGGAGCGGGCACGCAGCGCCTTGGCCGACGTATCGGCTAGCGGCTCGTACTCCCCCACCGTCATGGCAGCGTTGCCGTTGATGTCGATCACCAGCATGAGTACGCCGTCGTGCGCGGTGTAATCGCCCTCGGCAAGCGACCACTCAACGTGCTGCTTGGCCCAGCTGAGCATGTTATGGGTAAGCGGCTCGCCCTGCACCAAGCGCTCGGACAGCGCGCGAATGTGACGGTTGAGCATGGGCACCTTTTTGTTGGACATGCGCCAACGGCAGATAAGCGCGGGCTTGTCGAGCGTAAACTTCTCGACCGCCTCCTGATTGGCGCAAAAGTCCTCGTACGCACGCTGGTCCTCGGCATTGCCAAACAGCTCTGCATCATCAATCTGGGGCATGGTCATACCTTTCGTGTTAGTCATTCCGTCCTCTTATACCAAAAAGACGGCCCTCCAAACGGAGCGGCCGTCTTTTGCAGAGATTATTTTAGAAGCGAGGCCAGTCCAAGGGACGAGATAACATCCCATCCTCCCCAGTCAACCTAACAGGTCGGCGAGGGTTGCCCAGGTGCCGCAGATTGCCGTGAAAGAGGAGCGACGCGTACTTGGGTACGCGAGCGACGAATGAACGGCAAGGTGCGGTGGCTGGGCAAGCCGCAGCGCCGCTTCCCTACTTAGTGCCTAAAGTGGCGAGCGCCCGTGAAGACCATCGCAATACCATGCTCGTTGCAGGCCTGGATGCTCTCGTCGTCGCGCTTGGAGCCGCCGGGCTGGATGATGCAGGTCACGCCATGCTCGGCAAGCACGTCGACGTTGTCGCGGAACGGGAAGAACGCGTCGCTTGCGCAGGCAAAGCCGCCCTTTTCCACGTCCTCGCGCTCGCAGAAGTCCTCGGCGCGCTCGCAGGCCAGCAACGCGGAATCCACGCGGTTGGGCTGACCGGGGCCCATACCAATGCCGGCCTTGCCCTTGGAGACCAGGATGGCGTTGGACTTAACGCCCTTGCAAACCTTCCAGGCAAACTCAAGCTCGGCCATCTCGGCGTCGGTGGGCTTGCGGTCGGTGGGGAACGTAAAGGTCGCGGGATCCTCGGTCACGTGGTCAACTTCCTGCACCAGCATGCCGCCGTCGATGGAGCGCAGCTCCACCTGGGCGCCGTGGTCCACGCCGCCGGTAGCCAGCACGCGCAGGTTGGGACGCTTAGCCATGCGTTCGAGTGCCTCATCGGTGTAGCTCGGGGCGATGATGACCTCGACGAACTGCTTGTTCCGATCGGCAAAGTGCTCAACCAGCTCAAAGGGAACCTCGCGGTTGCAGGCGATGATGCCGCCGAAGGCGCTCTTGGGATCGCAGGCGAAGGCGCGGTCGTAAGCGGACGTAATGTCCTCGGCAACGGCGGAGCCGCAGGGGTTCTGGTGCTTGAGGATCACGCAGGCAGGCTCGTCGAACTCGCGGACCAGGTTCCAAGCGGCATCGGCATCCAGATAGTTATTGTAGCTGAGCGGCTTGCCCTGGATCTGCTCGGAGCCCACGAGCGGAAACTGCGAGCTCGCGGTGTTCTCGCAACCCTCGGCAAAGCGGTAGACCGTAGCCTTCTGCTGAGGATTCTCGCCATAGCGCAGGTCGTCGACCTTCTCCAGCGAAATCTCGAGCTTGGCAGAGGTATCCGCCACGTCACTTGCCTGGGCGGCAAGCCAACGGGAGATAGCCGTGTCGTAGGCGGCGGTGGTCTGGTAGACCTTCACCTGCAGGCGACGACGGGTGGAAAGCGTGGTGCAACCGCCGGTCTCGTGCATCTCGGCCAGGACGGCGTCGTAGTCGGCCGGATCGGAGATGACGGTAACGCTCGTGGCGTTCTTGGCAGCAGAGCGCAGCATGGAGGGACCGCCGATGTCGATGTGCTCGATGGCATCCGCGAAGGTGACCTCGGGGTTGGCAACGGTCTTCTCGAACTCGTACAGGTTGACGACGACCAGGTCGATCAGCTTAATGCCGTGCTGAGCGGCCTCCTGCATGTGCTGCTCGGAATCGCGGCGGGCCAGCAGCGCGCCGTGAACCTTGGGGTGCAGGGTCTTAACGCGGCCGTCCATCATCTCGGGATAGCCCGTGAACTCCTCGATGGGGGTTACGGGAACGCCCGCGTCCTCGATGGCACGAGCCGTGCCGCCCGTAGAGATGATCTCGACGCCAAAGTCATCGAC
Source organism: Collinsella sp. AM24-1 (assembly GCF_003470325.1). NCBI lineage: Bacteria > Bacillati > Actinomycetota > Coriobacteriia > Coriobacteriales > Coriobacteriaceae > Collinsella > Collinsella sp. AM24-1. The sequence continues at coordinate 167,164 of NZ_QRHM01000001.1, forward strand.
CAGCGTCCGTGCGAAATCGACGACGCCCGTCTTATCGGTAACCGAGATCAACGCGCGTGCGATCTTCACATCAGATCCCATGCAGTCCTCCTGTCTGGTACGCCGCCGTGCTCTGTGAGTCGGTGATACGTCGATCTGCAGCGCTCGCGCAGCGGCATTGAAAATACTGATTTAATGTAGCGCATCGAGCGCGTCGATGCACCCCGCAACGGTCGCATGTGCAGAAAAAGCTTGCGAGCGGAGGGCATGGGCGCAGCACCGGGCGCGGTGAGTTCATGGAACACAGGGGCACCATAATTAGATGCCAATGGCGTGGTAGAACTGTGCTCGATATGCATCCGCAAAAGAAAGAGGCACTATGGTCTCGCGGGTTCTCTACCGACCGTTTGACACCGAAGACTTCGACGCCATCGCGCTGATTCTGCAGCAGCTTTGGCATAACAATTCGGATAACGATGAGTACAACCGCCTCGAGGCCGCGTGCGACCTTGCCTACTGCCTTTCGTCGTCGACGTTTTCGCAGGTTGCGGTGATTGACGGTCAGGCGCGTGGCATTGCGCTCGCGCGCGCGGGACAGAGTTCCGGCGCCACCGTTAAGGAACACTGGATGGATACCGAACGCGCGCTGCTTTCGCAGATGCGCGAGCTGGAGCCCGATGTCTGCGCCGAGTATCTCTCGTTTGTGCGCGCAACCATCCGAACCAACAACCGCCTGCTCGAGAGCAGCCCGTTGCCGCACGACAACGAAGTCACGCTGCTCGCCGTCGATCCCGATGTCCACGGCCTGGGTGTAGGCTCAGTGTTGCTCGATGCCGCGGTCTCGTACCTGTCCTCGCGCGGGGCGACAAGGGCGCACCTGTACACCGACTCCAACTGCTCGTGGAAGTTCTACGAGTTGCACGGCTTTAAGCGCACGGCCACGCACCGCGCCAACCGCGAAGAGCGTCGTCACGACATGCCGCGCGAAAGCTTTCTCTACGAACTCGACCTAACAGCCTAGCCCAAGCAGCAGCACCTAGTCGTTGGGGACGTTCTTAAATGACTAGTCGTTGGGGACAGTCTTCGTAGGTAGCGCATAAAAATGGGATGGATCCGTCGGCAGTCGCCGGAGAAGATCCATCCCAAAAATCAGAACTCGCTAGAACGTTCCGCCGCCGCCTCCGCCGCCGCCGCCTCCGCCGCCGCCCGAGAAGCCGCCACCACCGCCGCCGCTCGAGCTATCGGAACTCGACGCCAGCTCACGGATGCTCTCGTGATACACGTCATCGAACGAATCGAGCGGAGACTCGATACCGTAATGATGGTAGTACCACCAGTAGCAGGGATAATTGTCGTAGAAATCGTCGGCCTCGCGCACCTCGGGCGGCACGGCCTCGGCCAGCTGTCGCAGCACTTCTTTCGAAACGCCCAGAGCAACGCCCATCACCAGCAGTTTGTTCCACAAGATCAGGTCGCTGGGAATGGCCTCCTTCAGGCGCGTAAAGTCCTCGAGCCAATGCTTGAGCGCCTTGCAGCGAGCCGCCACCTCGGCGCCCTCCGGCGTGTAACGGCGGAAGGTGCAGCTCAGGACAAAGCCCACGATCGTGACGGGGATCGAAATCATAGCGGCACCGACGTTGGCGTCCGCAAAGTCGGTATAGAACAGAGAGCCCAAAATGCCAAAGACAATGATGATGCCGAGAACCAGGCCGGCCACCATCGCGATAGTGCCATCCGATGCGATAAACTCGCACTCCTCCAGCTTGCCCTTAACCGTGCTCTGATAGTCCTCGAGCTTGTCGCCAACAGATTCAGTACGCTCGCTGGCATACTCCTCCAGCTCGCTAAACGTGCGCGAACGGACGCCGTCTTTATCGGGCTTAACGCCAGCGAAGAAGACCTTGAGCACGTCGCGATCGATGCCGTCCTTCTTGGCAGCCTTCCAGGCCTCGTCGGTCACTGTGATGCGATACGTCTGCTCCTCTTTTTCGCGACGGAGCAGACCCTTCTTCTTGGTCTCGGTCGCTTCTTCCAGCTTGATCACGCGGTCGTCGGTCAGCTTCATCAGCGTGGCGATATATGCCTGATCGGGCACGTCGTTCCAGCTCATAAGAGTTGCAAGCACCGCGGGATGATCGGCGGAGGGCACATCGCGGAAGTACTCGTCCTGGAAGAGCGGCTTGGGCTTGGGCCTGCGCAGCTTGAGCATCACGATTACACCGGTATAGGCAACCGCCACAACAACACACACCACGGCAATCGCGCTGGCAACCGCACGCGCGTGCTCACGGCGGGCGTTAGCTTCGTCGGCCCATTCCTTCTCTTCGCTCAGGATCGTTGACATGCGCTCTTCGCCCGAAGCGGCAAGCTGCGGCACCCAGTCGCTAGGGAAGGCGATGCGTGCCTCGGCGAATTCGCCCTGGTGCACGCAGGGAATGGTATAGGTGACCATGGGCTCGTCCGCATCGAGCGACACGTCGCCCGTCAGCGGGCCGTGGCCCCATGCGCGGAAGTTATCGCCCTTGACGGCAGCCGTCCCGGCAGCGGCATTTGCAAAGTAGACTTCCATCTCGACGTCATCGGAGTCCGCCGACCAGCCGTCGCCGACGAATTTCCAGTAGAGCTCGGCGGTATCGGCCCAGTTCATAACCGCACCGGTCATGGAATAACTCACGTAGTAGATTGCGCTGTCGCCGCTCTCGTGAGGGCTGAACACCTTAATCTTTACGCCGTCGTCGGACTGTTCCACCGTGTAAACGCCGTCGTCGCCTTTATTTGCGCTGTCGACCTTGTTAAACGCAGTGTCGTCTTCCTCGACGCTCAGCACATTGACGACCACCGAGCCGCCTTGCTGGTTAGAGCCTGTATTGATATCCCAATACACGCCGTTAATGTCATCGTCGAAATCGAACTGGCGTCCCTCGACAACGGTCAGCGAGCCATCGGCCTCAACCGTGGCACCGATATAGGTTTGGCTCATGGAGTAGCCGTCGGCGTGCGCGACGGCAGGCAGCAGCAACAACGCAAGCGCGACGAGTGCGCAGACGGAAGCGAACCGCGCAAACAGGCGGCGCTGCCGACAGGGCTGGGCAACGGGGGCGTTCATAGGCACATCCTTTGTCTGTGGTACCAGTAGCGTCATTGTCCCACGTTTGCGGGTTCATGTGACGAACATCTAGGTCAGCGGAGCGTCAAAACGGGACAAAAGTCACGCCCGCCGCCGGCACCTGGTGACGTTCCCTATCTGCCGGTAATCTGGAACACTCCTTGGCATAGCCCGCTCCGGCAATAGATACCACTTCATAGCTCCATCACAGGTGTAGCGGCTTTGTGTGGGCGCGGCATTCGCTGATTGAGCCGCCAGTTGAGGGGCATAAAGCAGTTGAGCGAAAACGGTTTGCCCCTTTGCCGTCCGCTTGAGGATCATGTCCCCCTTTTCCGCGGAAACCCCGGCAGTTGCGAAGAGCTGCCGGGGTTTCTGTCGTTTGAGGGCTAGATTGATTGACGACGATTAAGGCGCCGAGCCGGTGGTCCGGCACGCGCAACGTGTGGCCGCGGCAACTTGCGAGCATCGACGACGCCTCCCCTCACCTCACCCCGCGCTATACTCGTCCGCATGGATATCAACGCATGCAACATAGCAACGCCCGCCGTGGCCACGTCGACGGCGACCAACAGCAAGCTCGTCCCCGCCCCCGCGCCTGTCGTGGGCCGTTTTGCCCCGTCACCCTCGGGCCGCATGCACCTGGGCAACGTGTTCAGCTGCCTGTGCGCGTGGCTTTCGGCCCGCAGCCAGGGCGGCAGCATCGTGTTACGCATTGAGGACCTGGACGATCGCTGCAAGCGCCCCGAACTTGCCGCTCAATTGATTGACGACCTGGCCTGGCTGGGGCTGGAGTGGGACGAAGGCCCCTACTACCAGCACGACCGCCTGGACTTGTACGAGGACGCCCTGCACCAGTTGCAATACGCCGGCCTCACCTATCCCTGCTTTTGCACACGCGCCGAGCTCCACGCCGCGAGTGCACCGCACGCGAGCGACGGCACGCCCATCTACCGTGGCGCCTGCCGAGGCCTTTCTGCCGAGGAGGTTGCCCGCCGCAGCATCCTGCGCGCTCCGGCCACGCGTCTGCGTGTGCCCGACGTCGACGACCTCGCCGGCGACGTGATCGAATTCGTGGACCGCACGTACGGAGCCCAATGCGAGGCACTCGCCACCGAGTGCGGCGACTTTTTGGTGCGCCGCAGCGACGGCGTGTTTGCCTATCAGCTGGCCGTGGTGGTCGACGACGCTGCCATGGGCGTCACCGAGATCGTACGCGGATGCGACCTGCTTGGTTCCACGACGCGCCAGATCTATCTGCAACATCTGCTGGGACTGCCCACACCGCGCTACGCGCACATTCCGCTGCTCATGTCGCCGGACGGCCGCCGCCTTTCCAAGCGCGATTGCGATCTGGACCTGGGCGAGCTCCGCACCCGCTTTGGCACACCCAAGGCACTGTTGGGATGGCTCGCCGGGCAAACAGGCATCGCGCCGGACACCACGCCGCGTACCGCCGAGCAGCTGGTCGAGCACTTTAGCTGGGACGTCATCCGCGCGCATCGGGAGAACATCACTGTAACGGTCGAGTAGCCAGCCACCCCGCCTCTACGCAACATCCCAGGACTGGAGTTCGTCGCCCAAGCGAACGATGCAGTCGTAGAGCACGGCGTGGCGCTCGGCCGGGTTGGCATCCCGATGAAAATGCCCGTAGTACCAGCGCTTGTAGTCCAAGCGATCTTCCAGCTCGTCGAAAAATGCCGTAAGCCGATCGACAGCTGGATAATTCCAGCCAGGTGCCGGATAGAGCGTGGGCGAGAGCATGCGCGTGGAGCAGGTATGGGTGATCACGTAGTCGACCTTCCAGCCCACGCTATCGAGCTTTGCCCGCGCCTCCTCAAAGTTGCGCTCGCCCGGCAGCTCCTGCGGCCACCAGCTGGAATACGGGATGCGGTATTCCTTGTCCACACTCGTGGCGCCGCCCATGGTAAAGATCGTTGACCCACCGAGCTCAAAAACCTCGCCGCGCGTCAGGCGCCGTATAGGCGAGGTGTCCGACAGGCGTTGCGTCAGTCCACCGTGCCACAACTCCAGGGGGCGCTCCGCCCAGTAATCGAAACGCTCGTGATTGCCGTCGACGAACAGCACGGTATAGGGACGCGATTCCAGCCAGGCGATGTCGGCGCATTCCTCGGCAGAGAAATCCCACGGAAAGCCAAAGTCGCCCGCGACAATCAGATAGTCGTCGCTCGTCAGGCTATCCCCAAGATCCCAGTCGCGCAGCTTTTGCATGTCGAGACCACCGTGGACATCACCCGTCACATAGACCGTCATCGGATCATCACTTCCCTCTTATAGGCTTCGAGATCGCGCTCGACCTGCTCGTCGCCCGTGGCGTTGACCCACCACGGCCATTTAACGCAACACGTCGGCTCGTCGACCTGCGCAAACCACGTCTTGAGCTCCCCCAGGCTCACCGGGGCGTAGCCGTTGGCGTCGACACCCACGTCATAGCGCAGCAGTCCCTGCCTGCAGTTGAAATTGTTGTACGCGCCGCCGCAACTGTGGATATGCCCGTGCAAATGCCAGCTGCCGTGCGACATGCCCTGCCAGTCAGCCATGGGATAGTGGCTCAGCACGATTTTTTGGCGGTCGATCTTGAGCACGCAAATGGACGGCTCGACGATAAAGGCATCCGCCACCGCAGGCTGCGTCCAGTCTTTGTCGTGGTTGCCGGGCAGCAGGTGGACGCGCTTGCATACGATGCTTTTGCGCAGTTCGTAGGCCTCTTTGACCGTCATCTTAAAGCTAAAGTCACCCAAAATGTAGAGCTCGTCGTCCACAGCAACCTTGCTGTTAATGTTGGCGACCATGGCGTCGTTCATCTGCGCAACAGTCGACCAAGGCCTATCGCTAAGCCGTAGCATGTTCTCGTGTCCAAAGTGAGTATCGCTGGTAAACCAGATCACGGGGACCTCCTAACGCTCTTGCTCGGAATAGTTGCTCGTCGTCTCGCCGAATCCGTCGGCACATCGCGCTTCGATCCGCACGATATCTTGGTAGATAAGGCGATGCTTTTCATCGCGCCATTCATCGTCATGGTAATGGCCAAAGAACCAGGTGCGGTAGTCGAGTCGCCCATCGAGCTCGCCCAAAAAGGCCTGCAGCGAATCGTCGTAGAACTCGCGATTGCACTCCATGCACAGCTCGTCTGCCAAATCGACCGGCGCCTCGTGAGTCACAACATAGTCGACCTTCCAGCCCACACGATCGAGCGAGGCGCGACAGTATTCCACCTCGCTCTCACTCGGCATTTCCTCGGGCCACCACGTCTTTCCCTCCCGGCGCCACTGTTTGTCATGGCTCGCGGCTCCACCCATGGCGAGCACCGTGTTCCCCGCGATGTCGAACACCTCGCCGCGCATCAGGTGCAGCACATGTGGGCGAGCCTCGTGAACGAGGCCCCCGTTCCACTCTCGGATCGGCAGCCCCGCCAGCAAATGGTGATTCTCGTGATTACCGTCGACAAAACACGTGGTCCAGGGCTTGGACTCAAACCAGTCGAGCCAGTATTTGTCGGTGTTTGAGCCACTCCATATAAAGCCAAAGTCACCGGCAACGATCACCACGTCATCGCGCGTCAGCGTACGACCCAATGGCCAAACGCGCGACGAGAAGCGGCTCGCCCCGTACTCGGCAACACCGTGAACGTCTCCGGTAACGAAAATGGACATCAAACAACACCTCCGCGCTGTGCGACTCTGGACAAATCGATAGCAGAAATTGCGGGTCTGCCCCGGCATCTGCATCCCTTAGGGCTTACCCCTCGTTCTTCCATCCAAACGGGTCAAACACCCAAAAGATCAGATCGAGCACGCCGCCGGTCATCATGGCACCGGCAAGGGCGATGATGACGTGCAGGGAACTGGCACTTCGGAGCACGTCGAATGGCCCCAGAACAGCCAGCAGCGCGATCGCTGCGCCGGCTGCGCACAGCGCGAGACACGGCCCCGCGTCCTTGACGCACTTCTTTGCGAGATGTTTGGTGTTGTCACTCATCGATATCGAACTCCTTAGAGGGTCGCTGTTCAGATGCATGCCGCCGCGACGGAGCATGACGGCAGGTTAAGTGTCACATGTCGTGCGGACACGTTTTTAAACCCACGCGTCCGCAGGGACCCATATCCTTGCAGAGCAGCCCTGAAGAATCTCCTAAACCGCCGACGGGCAACATGCTGAACAGGGGATCTTTCCTCGCTTGAGCGCGGTCGCCAAAGGCACGCTTGTTCTGATGGCGTTTTGAGGAAGGTTCTTGCATCCAGCAGAGCGGTGATAAATCTTGCCGTTCTTAGTGACGATTACCTTGATTTTTGAGGTATCCACACTGCGGGGCTCGATGGGCGCGGTCGCTTCTCGATGAGCCGACGCTGTTTTCCAAGGCTTGCCTCTCGAAAAACCAGAATCGCAGAACCGATTGATATAGCTGTCGAAACATCCATCGAACAGCAGCCCCGTTGCCAGGCCCGCCATGAATCCACAGACGATCGCGGCCTCTCCCCTAATTTGCATATGTCCCTCCTTAATCGCTCTTAAAGAACAAGGCAGCGCGCGCCGCATGGAGCCTCATCACCCCCCACGGTACGCGCCGAAAATGGCCCGCAGCCCCTTCTGTCCCTAACGAATCAGCTGGCGGCGTTTATCGGACAGGAAGACACCGGCGGCTACCAGGACCGTGCCGCCGATAACGAAGGTCTCGCCCAGCAGGTCGAACGCATCGCCCGTGGCAGGCATCGCCGTCTGCTGCGTCGCAATCTCGGTTGTTGCCACCGCATGTTTGGCCTGGTACGTCACCTGCGTAGCGGTCTGAGCCTGCTCGCCATTCCCGCGTTCGGCGGCCTCTTGGCGAGCAATCTCGGCGTTGAGCTCGGCAATAGCCTGGTCGAGCTCGGCCTTGGCGGCGGTGTAGTTTGCAAGCGCCTCCAAGTATGCCGGCGCCACGGCATCCGTCGCAGCCACGGCGGCATCGAGCTCGGCCTTGGCGGTCGCGGCACGCTCGGCGGCATCGTGGGCCGCAGCGATCTTGACGTTGAGCGCCTCGTCCGCATCGTCAGCGCTGCCATTGACGATGGCTTCGGCAAGATTGACGCTGCGCAGGCGGGCAACCGCGGCGGCAGAGGCATCGCGGGCGGCAGTTGCATTCGCCACGGCATCGCCAGCCTCCACCACGTCGTACTCGGCATCGCTCACGGCCACCTCCGCAGCATCGAGCGCGACATCGGCAGTGGCTTTGCCCTCTGTGGCCCTGGCAAGTGCCGCAGCGGCATTCTTAAGCTGAGAGGCACGCCCGGCAGCTGCATCAGATTTTGCCTGAGCCGTTGCCACGACGGCGTCGGCATCGCTCGCAGCCTGCTGGGCCATATCGAGCTCCGCCTGAGTGGCAGCAGCATCGATGCCTGCCTGATCGGCATCGCCTTGGGCGGCAAGAAGTTCGGCCTCCGCCACGCGCTGATTGGCACGAGCGTCTTCGAGTGCAGACGATGCCGCATCAAACGCACGCTGAGCAGCGGCGATATCGGCTGAGTATGCCGCCAGCTCATCCTGGGCCGCGGCAAGTGCATCCTGCTTTTCGTCAACACCGGTACGAGCGGCGTCCAGCGCGCGTTTGGCAGCAGCCGCCTTGCCCTTGGCAATGTCGAGCTCGCCAGACTTGGCAGCCACGGCATCCTGTGCCGCCGCAACAACGGCGTTGGCAGCGCTCAAATCGGCGCGGGCATCGCTCACGGCACGCGCGGCGGCATCAGCTACAGCTTGTTTCTGCTCCACAGCAGCCTGGGCATCAGAGGCCTTGGCAGCCGCAGTATCGACGTCAGCGGCAGCACGCTCAACCTGGGCCTGCTTTGCCGCAACGGCCTGCGATGCAACATTCACCTTGTTGCCCGCATCCTCGGCAACGCCCTGCGCCGCAGCAAGCTCCTTGCGTGCCGCGTCCACGCCCTGCTCGGGATTTGCCAGAGCGTCACACCACGCGTTCAACGCAGCCTCATACTCTGCAACCGTCATCGGATTGAGGTTATACGGCTTGTACCATTGACCAGAATATACAAATGTCTGCGCCTGTGTACTCCCGTACAGCGTCCCTCGCGTGCAAACGCCCATGCCCGTCACGGTGTAATCGGGGTTGATCACGTTGATGTAATGGCCGACCGAGGGGCTTGATCCACCGTGCAGTGCGGCGTAGTTATCAATCTGGGAGCTATGCGCCGTATAGAAATCGTAAGCGGCCTTTCCCGTAAGGCCCGATGCGCCCAGCGAGGCGGCGGCAGCATTAAAGATGGCCTTCTCCTGATCGACCCACTGCTTAAACGGATTGCTTCCGTAGTTCCACGCCACATTCTCGCCCACGTTAAACTGCTGAGCGTGCGCGACTTTCGTATCCGAGAAGTTCGCATCGGCAATGGCAGTCGCCATCATGGCATACGTCACCTTGAGCTCGCCTAGGCCAACGCTTGCGCGATACTCGTTGCACGCTTTGAGCCACACGACCGCCTGCTTCATATTGGTCAGGCTTGTCGCGTCGACCTCCTCGCCCACCTTGTTGTAGTTAGCGAGTTTGCAGTTGAGGATGATATTCGCCGCATCGTCGGCGCCCACACTTTTAAAGAACGCGATAGCACCCTGACGGTAATTCTCCGCCGACGCGTTCGCCGTTGCCTGAGCGGCATCGAGCTTGGCCTGGGCCTGAGCCACAGCCTGATCGGCCTGCTGCTTTTGGGCCTTCGCCTGATTGAGCGCCTTGTCTGCAGCGTCTTTCTCGTCCTTGGCTGCCGAGAGCTTGACCTGGGCGTCGGCCAACTCCGTAAGCGCGGAGGCATGATCGGCCTTGGCCTGGTCAAGGGCGGCATCGGCTGCCGTCTTGGCGGCAGCCGCGTCATCCAGCTTGGTCTGGGCATCGGTGGCAACCTGCTGCTGATTGGCAACTGCCTGCTGGGCAGTCTGCACCTCGCCCTCGACGGCAGTCGCCTCTTGCTCGGCGGCGGCAAGCTCGCCCTCGCGCTGCGCCTGCGTGGCCTTGGCGGCCGTCAGCGCCTCGGACGCAGCAGTCACCTTTGCCTTGGCGTCCTCGTACTCCGGGCCCGCAGCGCCCTGCTCGGCTCGATCCAGATCGGCCTTGGCCGCGTCATAGCTCGCCCGTGCGGCGTCCACGTCCGCATCTGCCGCGGTCTTTGCCTGCTGAGCTGCCGAAAGCTTGACCTGCGTTTCCCGCTGCTTGGCAGCGGCGGCATCGGCAGCCGCCTGGGCATCCGAGAGTTTGGCTTGCGCATCAGCGGCCTGCTGCTTTGCCTGCTCCAAATCACTCGCAGCCTGCTCTGCGGCCGCCTGAGCGGCGGCTACGGCCTCGGGCGTGGCGTCGGATGCAGCAGCCCGTGCGGTCTCAAGCGCAGACTGGGCATTGGCGGCCGCCTTCTGCGCGGCAACCAGGGCTTCGTCCTTGTCCGTCAGGTTCTTCTTGGCGGCATCGAGCGCAGCCTGAGCGTCCTCAAGCGTCTTGACATCCAAATCGGCCTTGTCCTGCGCAGCGCCCAGCTGCTTTTCCAGCCCGGCCGAGGCAGCGGAAACCGCGCTATCACTTGCACCGCGGGCCGCGTCATAGACGCCCTGCGCCCGCTGCTGGTTGGCGGCAGCAGCATCGTAGGGAGCAGCAGCCGCTTCCAGATCGGCCTTGGCAGCAGCAGCTTTGGCACGCGCCGCATCAACTGCAGCCTGCAGGTCGGCGACCTTTTGCGCCGCAGACACAGCACCCGCGCCAGCACCGGCGGCCGCAGCGCTCGTCAGCGGCGACATCACCGCAGCCGTTGCGCCCGCAGCGCCAATGCCATCCGCACCCTGCGCCGCCGCGGCCAGGGGCGACAGCAGCGAGCCGCCCGTCATGGCAATCGTCGCCGCAGCAACTGTCGCCACGCGTCCAGCCGCCTTGGCCTTACCCAAAGCCTTGCCGTTCATGTCCTTGTTCATGTTCTTGCTCATTGCCGATTCCTTCCCACGGTGAGCCGTTGTTTGCCACAGATAGTCGATCTGACTTGCCCCATTAAAAAGAGGTGATAACGGGGTAATTAAATTGAGCGAATTGAATCGTGATGAAACTGATCTCCGCAAAAACCAAACTCATAGTTCCGCTCGCGCTCAATCTCATCTAAATACTCGAGTTCTTCGCCGCATGGCTTCTCTTCATCTAGAAATACAAGCCCGTTCTCTGCGCGAGAACCGACAGTGCAACCAAAGATAGTCTCGAGATTAATGTAACCACTATTATCGTTGTTAAAGGAGAAACTGCTGGTGTTCATGCTCAAGTCCCGTCTACATAAACTCAAATTGCTGTGCTTGGCCTCTTTTAGAGACCCCATCTCATACGCTATGACTGCAGTATATGCGCTCCGCTTGTATGTTGCAAGAACAATTTTAGTTTTCTAGCACATATAACTAATCCCTTGATTATCGACTTTATCCGAACACCTCCCACATTCAT
>NZ_QRHM01000010.1:0-57059 GCF_003470325.1 Collinsella sp. AM24-1
TGAGTCCTGAGGCTGTTGCAATGAAGATGAGAATCAAGGCTCAGAATTCGGGGCCTGCGATATCGGTATAGTCCATTTACCGATGCTTGTCTCAGTTTAATTGGGCGGGTAGAATAAAGTCGACGGCAGCCCAAGTAGTGAAGAGCTGGGCAGCGCCGTTGCTTGGTCAAGAGGTCAGTGCCTTAATGGCAGCGACTTGTCATGCTTCGAATGCTGCTTGAGTGCCTCGGAAAGTTCGATAAGCGCCGTGAAGAGCAAGACCAAAGCAACCAAGAGCTCTGTGAGCTCTGATGGGCCCGGGATGACCGCTGATTCAAGTCACCGGGCCTCAATTTTTATCACATGCATTCGAATAGAGCGGGCGGGATCCCTTGGGTCCGTCTGTGTGGCGCGTGCCTGGTGCATGGCATTGCACCCCGCTTTTGTGTCCGCACGGGCGCCTATCCTTACGGCAATGTAGCCGCTTATGTAACCAAGCGGCAGGCAACGGAGAAAGGCCCTAACCGTGTCAGCTGAAAAGACGCCGTGTATCTCGGCTATCGATACGACGAACTTTGCGCGCCAGATTGTGCTGGACTTTGAGTTTGCGCCGGTGCCAAGGCAGCGCCAGCGCCGTGACACCGGCGCAATGAGATTATCGAGGTCGGCGCTGTCAAGCTCGATTACCACGGCAACGTTATGGGCGAGTTCTCGCAGTTTGTGCAGACGGAATTTACCGAAGGCGTTGTGTTTCCCGTCCGCGAGCTTACGGGGATATCGGCCGTGGACACCGCGATGGCCGATCCGCTCTACACGGTGATCAAAAGGCTCAGCGATTGGATTGGTCGCTACTCCGCCCAGGTGGTTTGCTGGAGCGAGGCGGATCGTCGATAGCTCTTGACCGAGTGCCAGGCAAAGCAATCGATCTTTCCGTATTTCCTACGGACTGGTCCGACCTGCAGGCGTTTTACACCTCGATCATGGACGTGGGCAGCCACGGGTGCGTCTCTTTGAGTGACGCGGCAGCGTGGTTTGGCATCGAGTTCGACGAGTCGACGGGCCATGCCCACAGTGCCCTAGCCGATGTGCGCGTGACCGCCAAGCTGCTCAAGCAGATGATGGAGGGGGACTATCACGTGAGCCCGCACGCCCAGGAGATCCGCCAGCGGTGGGGGATGGGCGAGCGAGCTCAGACGCGCCTTTCCAGCAAGTGCCCCGAGCTGGGCGACCTGCAGCTGAGGTTGAAGGCGGAGGGGAGATAGGCGGCGTTGGCCGTCTGCATGGCGCGTGGCCTGTCGCGTATCGCTACTCTTCCTGCCGCTTGGCAGGCAGGATGTAGACGTTCTCGGCGTCCACGGCGATCTGCGTGGGGCGGTTGTAGAGGGTGTCTACTTCCATTACGCTCTGCTTGAACGGTGCGACGTCAGGCGTCTTTGCCCGATGGAGCTTTTCGAGGAGTTTCTCGGATTGCCTGTCGTTGAATCTGCCGATGTCCTCTCCTGCACCCTCGAGTGCCTCGTCGATGAGCGTATGTTCGCCCACGGGGGTCTTTGCGATGGCGTGACCGAGCAATTTGCCCGCGGACGCGATGCCGCCCAGCAGTGCCGCATCGACGGTGTCGGCAGTTCCCGCCTCGAGGGCGTCGTAACACTCGGTGTAGAGCTCGCGATACGCAATCGAATCGGCCTCGATCTTCGCGGTGGCGTCCGCGAGCTTTGCGGGCTCGAAGTTCTGGGCGAGCATGGGTTCGAGGAACAGTGAGAACGCGTGGATGTAGGTGGCGAGCTGGCAGTCTTTGAGGTAGTCGAGCACCTTGTCGAGGCGTCTGCCCAAGCCGTCTCGCACCTCGATGAACCCTTTCTTTTTCAGATCCGCTTGCGCCTGCGAGCGGAAGAGTTCCATGTCCTGCGCGGACGACTGTTTGATGTCGAGCACCTTCATATGGGCGTTTGCCATGTAGGTGGCGTTGCCGTAGTTGAGGCCGTAACCGTTGAGGATGTCTGCGAGCGTCTTGAGGTTGCCACGCATGTTGGCCTTGTCGCGCTGACGCATGTACTCGAACATCTCGTCGACGGACTCCTGGATGGAGTCGAGCTTTTGGTTTATCTGCGCGATTGCGGCTGCCATGAACAACGACGTCGGGTCGTAAGGCACTTGAGTGACGCTCGTGGCGATGTCGCCCTCGACTACGTGGAAGCGCGCCTGTCCAAAGCCCTTGGCTGCGTCGCGGTAGCCCCCTGTGAGACCGCTGCCGTCCTTGAATGAGTTGAGTTTCGACGGATCGAGCGGGTTGCCAAATTTGTCAGTCGCCTGGAGCAACGTGGGTACGCTCACCGTGTTAGTGACGGTGCGAAACATCGAGGGGAGCGAGGTGAACGCCACGCCGAGCTGGGGAATTCGCTCGAGCGGCAGCTTGATGGCGCCGGAGATGTCCGCCCGCTCCTGGGTGAGCGCGAGGTGGATTTTGGTCGATGCGAGCTGTTTTGCCACGAGTTCCTCTCGGCCGCCGTCCGTTGAGGGTTTGATCTCGTTGTCTGCCATAGCGTGCTCCTTGTTTGCGTTGATCGCCGTGGGCATTATCTCATTGCTAGGTGGCTTGCCAGAGCGGGGTAGAGACCGAGCGTCTGGCAAAACTCGTTAACTGATTGCATTTCAGCGGATTGGGTTGATTGCAAGAGAAGGACGGCTATCCATCTGCCCTTCCCAGTTGAGTTCGCTTTGAGCTACTGTTCGTGCCTATGCTGCTTGGGCTCAAGCCTTCTCGCTGCCGCGAAGCAGGCCGTGGCCGCCATGGCTAATGCGATGCTGGCCATCCAAGCGGAGTCGCCGGTTACGGCGAGCTTTGGTTCATCGGTTGTCGTGTGTCCCGACCTTTTTGTAGACGCCTCGTCGGCGTCCTTTTCAGGAGTGGCAGGATCACTTTTGTTGTCGCCGGGTGAATCTACATCGGTCTTGCCGCCCGCCTGCTCCCCTTGGGCCTTCCCCTCCACGGTGAAGGATGCATCGGTCGCCGTCCCGTCCTTCCAGACGGCCGTGACGGTGTGTCCGCCGGCGGCAAGCGTGTCCAGGTAGGCCGGCTTGAGCTCGATAATCGTGCTGCCCTTGGTTGCGGTGTAGTTCTCAGTGGAGGCCTCATTTCCGTCCACGAGGAGACGCGTGAACTCATCGAGAGGACCGCTGAAGCGGAAGGTCAGACCGTCCTCGTTGCCCTTTGCATATGCCTGCCCGTTGCCCTTGGTGGCGGCATACAGCGGGGCGGTCACGTCGAAGGTGACGTCCTCCGCGTCGTCGACATCAAAGGTCCGGACGCCGGTCTTGCCGTTACGCTCGGCGTAGGCGGAGCTGTAGACGAAGGTCTCATGACCCGCCTTGTCGAGGACCGCGAGGGCATGGATTTCAAACGAGCCCATCGAGAGCGACGTGGGGAACTCGATTTCGATATAGCCTCTTGCCGCATCGTAGCTGCAGCTCAACGTTTTACGGGCCTTTACAGAGTTCGGGTCCTCGACATAGCCGGGGTCGCCGAGAATCGGGGAGACAGACTTCACGCCGTCCGCGTCGCCTACATTGCAATAGATGCGGAGGAGCCCGCCGACAGGGACTCTCTTCGCGGAGATGGAAACGTTCGAGACCGTGGGCGGGTTCCGGTCGATCGCGCTGCCGGTCACCTCGAAGCACAGCTCGCTCGGGTCGGCAACCGAGAAAGTCGCGCCCGAGATGCCGTTGGCCCTGGCGTAGGAACTCTCGTACACATCGGTCTCGAACCCTAGGTCATCGGTGACCGAAAGGCCGATCAGCCTGTGCCTTCCGATCCTATTGCTGTCGAATGTGAGGTCGAACCCGTCGATAGACGAGCCTCCGTGATAATAGGCCGACGAAACGGAGCAGCCGTCGTCCTTATCCTCCCAGCCCCGCTGCAGTATGGGGGAAACGGAGCGAACGCCGTCCGGGTCCGCGACGGACCAAGAGATGTGGAAGTCGGCGCCGGTCGCGACCTCCCTGCTCGAGAGCGACACGGAGGACACGGTCGGCGGGTTCTGGTCCGCGGGCCCCTCGGTCACCTCATAGACGAGGGGGCTGGTGGCGAAGGTCGGAGAGTTGAGCCCCTTCTCCTCGGCATACGCCGCGTCGTAGACATCGGTAACCCATCCAAGGCTATCGGTCACGCCGAGGCCGATGATCCGGTACCTGCAGGGCCGGTCGCTCGGGGAGGTGGGGATATCGAAGCCCGCGGTCGTGTCGCCGGTCGACCGGAAGGCGAGGCGGGAGCTGTTGCCCTGGTCCCCGTCATCGCTATCGACGACGACCTCGACTATCGGCGTGACTGACCGCACCCCATCGGGGTCGTCCACATCGTAGCCGACATGCAGTGTGGAGCCGGCCGTGACTGTCGTCGCGGATAACGTCACGTTGGAGATGCTGGGCGGGTTCGGGTCCGACGCAGCGAGGGCGGTTGAGGGCAAAGCTAGCGCTACGGCGGCGGACAGCGGGACGAGCAGGCTAAGCGCGAAGCGCCTGGAGAATTTCAAGGAGGTCATTGACGATGCCGATCTTCCATAATTGTTGCAACGATACCAGTATATCTTTGGCCCACGCTAGCCTGATGTTCTTTCCGCGAACGGCTCGTTAGTTTAGAGACGGCGTATGGACGCCCGTCTCGTCCAAGTTTCTCGTAAGGGCGATTATGAGGGCATGAAGAGACTTTCTCGGAACAATCAATTGGGGATATCAAAGAAATGCTGGACGCCGCCCGATCGCTCAATGCCTTTGAGGCGAAATGCGGCGCATCGGCTACGTTGTTGAGATCATTTATCGAGCGATACGTCATTCCAGCCGAGGCCACCATCATGAGGCTTCTGTTCCTACGCCCCCGCAATCCCGCGGGCCGCACTCAACAGCTCATACTCCCTCTGGCTCCACTAGTACAGCTCGGCCGTGCGTACGGCGTCGCGACACAGGTCCAGAAACACCTCAGCTCCCTCGTAGAAGCACTCGCGGGCAAAGTCACCCGAGCCGCTTGCAACACACACGCCGTCGGCAAACAGCTTCCAGCTGGACGGCTCACGCGAGTCGTCTCCAAGCAGCTTGATTTGCAACACATGCGGGTCGCCGGCAACGCAGAGCTCTTCTTCGAGCTTCTGCACCGTAAAGCGCATCTGGTGGGAGAGACTACTCTTGACCATGGCCGAGGCATAGCCGTTCGGCTTGTCCAGAAGATGCATTCTTTTTGGTTTGACGACCAGATTGTGGAAGTTGCGCTCGCTGCGCACAGAGAAATTGTCCATACGGACTCCTTTCATCGATGTTGGCAGGGCCACCGTGACTCTTGGCCGGTTGGCGTCGGGATCGTGGAGCCAACTCTCTACCCCGACTCTGGATAAAACGCGCCCGCTCCTTGCAGGCAAGAGGAAGTCTATCAACGTGTACGGACAGAAACCAACGCCATCCGCGAAATGACGCGCGGATGGCGTTGGTTTCCCAAGTGATTATTCGGCTTTCATTCGGAAAAGTGTCGAAATCAGCCGTGTAAAAGTACGGAAAAGTGTCGAAATGGGCACCTTAAAACTTCGGAAAAAAAGTGTCTAATTCGATAGGCAAATTATCCGGAAAAGTGTAGCTGGATGACAAAACAGCACTTAGAAGCCGGTGCTGGATGCGGGATCCTGCGGCCGCCTTCAGCTCTCGCTACTCGTCGTCTCCGTCGTTGGGGTCGCCCTTGAGGGTGTTGATGTCCAGGTACTCGTTATCGTCCTCTTTTTGCTGGGTCTCCGACTCCGCTTGGGTGGGGCCGGAGAACAGCCGGAATCCCTCAAACGCAATGACACCGAGCAGGGCAATGACAATGGCGATAAAGGCAACCTTGACTGCCTGCGGAAATTCCGAAAAACGCAGAGACTTTTCCTCGGCGTAATAATCGGCGAAGCGCTCTTCGCCCGTGCTTTTGGTATACGCCGGTGCGGACGCGGCCTCCGGGTCATATTCCGGTGCAGGCGTGGCGGCGTACGGATCGTTGAGATAATCGCTCGATGTGGTGCCATAATCCTCGGTCTCGATGCGACCGGCGTCAGCATAGCCATCGGAATAATCGGAATATGCCGCACCGCCCTCATAGCCCGCGGCGCTCGTGTTGGCGGCAAAAAGCGGATTAACTGGAACGTCGAGCGCCGGCATGCCGGTAGAGGTCTCATCCAGATCGGCTGCAGCCCAGGAATCGTAGGCAACCTGATGGGCAACGGGCTCATCGAGCCTTGTGACCGGAGGCTTGCGTGCCGCAGGAACAGGCAACTGCCGGGCGCTGTACATAACGGTGCTGTCGGCCGATTTGCCCTGCGTCGCTGCAGCGAGAAACGCCGCCGTCTCGGACGGGTCGCTTGCGGGGCGGGGAGTGGGCGTGGGCGCCGAAGTGGGTGTGGGCGCAGACGCGGGCGTCGAAACAGGCGACTGCGCAGGAGCCGGCGCAGATGCGGGCTTAGGCGCAAGTGCGGGATTGGGGCTTGACGGGCGAGCCCCGCCGCCCATGAGTTCGTCGGCGGTCCACGGGCGATCATCCATCACGTCGTCAAGGCTCAGCGAAAACAGGTCGTCTTCACCCTCATCGAACATGCGGTGCACATGTCCACCAATTGCCGGAATCAATCCGCGACCGGTGCATGATGCCTTGCTCAACGCCATTCTGTTCCACCCTTTCGAAATACTAATGACATCGATTATATGGAACTTCCCAAGCGGCTCGGTCTTGGATTCGAGCTTTCCAGAACTCGCGCCCAAAAGGGGAGGGGCAATCTAGGCGAGTGCCTACTTGTCGTCGGCCGCCGCCTTGGCCTCATTGAGGTAGCTATAGAAGCTGTACTTGGAGATGCCAAAGAACTCGCAGGCGCGTTCGCTCGACTTGGAAATGAGGAAGGCGCCGCGACGGTCGAGGTAGCCAATGGCACGAATGCGCTCGTCTTTGGTCATGAGTGCCGCGGGCTTGCCCACAAACTGTTCGCACTCGTGCAGCAGGTCCTCGAGCAGGTCGCCGATGTTCTTGGTAATGGGCTCGGGCTCGGTGTAGCCCGTGCCGCCGGTGCCGGTAAAGGCGTCGAGCGAACGCTCAAAAGCCTTCATAAGCGTAATGTCAAAGTTGATGCCCAAAATGCCGACGGGCTTGCCCTCATCGTTGCGGATAAAGATGGTCGAGGACTTGAGCAGCTTGCCATCGGCGGTTTTGGTGAGGTACGGCTCGCGGTCGTGCACGTCGGCGGTGCCCTCGTGCATGGATTCAAGCACAATATGGCTGGGGCCGTCACCCAGTTTGCGCCCGCTGACGTGGCCGTTTTCGATCACTACGATGGAGCGGTCCACGTCCTCGGTCTCCAGGTCGTGGACGACGACTTCGCAGTTGGGGCCAAATTGGAGCGCCAGGCCGTGTGCAAGGCGCTTGTAGAACTCAATCTGTGCGGGGGTCATGGGTGCCTTCCTAAAAATTAGTTTGGGCTCACTGTGCCATAAACCCCACTTGTTCGCAAATAACGAAAGCGTCGCTGTGTTATGTGACCGTTCGGCGGCGAAAAGGTACCGATTACGGCAACAAACAATTTGTTAGGTTTTCCAATCAAAAAGTGTGATAGAACAGTGCTAACAAACTTTTTGTTTGGCATCCACATAAAAGTTCAGCCGTGTGAATGGGATCGGGCTGAAACGCGTATGCGGGGGCCGGCAAGAGAGGACTTAAGGAGTTCACCGTATGGCCGATAAGATCCAGTGGGCGGGCAACACGATGCCCAAGAGCGATGATAAGCACTTGGGAATCATGAGCCTCGACCACGTGAAGAAGGCCCGCGCCTTCCACCAGTCGTTCCCCCAGTACACCGTTACTCCGCTTGCCCGCCTGGACGGCCAGGCCGCGCGCCTGGGCCTGTCCAACCTGTGCGTTAAGGACGAGAGCTATCGCTTTGGCCTCAACGCCTTTAAGGTCCTGGGCGGCTCGTTTGCCATGGCCAACTATATTGCCGACGAGACCGGCAAGGACGTTGCCGAGTGCACCTTCGATTACCTGACCTCCGATCAGCTTGCCAAGGACTTTGGCCAGGCCACCTTCTTTACCGCCACCGACGGCAACCATGGCCGCGGCGTGGCATGGGCTGCCAACAAGCTGGGCCAGAAGGCCGTCGTGCACATGCCCAAGGGTTCCACCAAGCCCCGCTTCGATAACATCGCCGCCGAGGGCGCCACGGTGACCATCGAAGAGGTCAACTACGACGAGTGCGTGCGCATGGCCGCCGCCGAGGCCGATGCCTGCGAGCGCGGCGTTATCGTTCAGGACACCGCCTGGGAGGGCTACGAGAAGATCCCGTCCTGGATCATGGAGGGCTACGGCACCATGGCTTCCGAGGCTGCCGAGCAGCTGCGCGAGATGGCCATCAACCGCCCGACGCACGTCTTTGTTCAGGCTGGCGTGGGCTCGCTGGCCGGCGCTGTGGTGGGCTACTTCACCAACCTGTATCCCGATAACCCGCCCACCTTCGTCGTGGTCGAGTGCGCGCCTGCCGCCTGCCTGTACAAGGGCGCTGCCGCCGGCGACGGCAATCCGCGCATCGTGGACGGCGACATGCCCTCCATCATGGCCGGCCTGTGCTGCGGCGAGCCCAACATCCTGGGCTGGGATATCCTGCGCAACCACACCACCGCCTTCGTGTCCTGCCCCGACTGGGTTACCGCTCGCGGCATGCGCACCCTGGGCGCTCCCGAGAAGGGCGACCCGCGCGTCATCTCCGGCGAGTCCGGCGCAGTGACCACCGGCCTGGTCGAGACCCTCATGCTCGATCCCGAGTACGCCGAGCTCAAGGAGCTCATCGGTCTGGACAAGACGAGCTCCGTGCTCTGCTTCTCCACCGAGGGCGACACCGATCCGGATCAGTATCGCCGCATCGTCTGGGAGGGCGAATACCCCACTTGCTAATACTGGGCGGAGTAAATAGGTATCGCTCCGCCACCTCACAGGTAGATTCCTTCGTTTGAAAGGTTATGAACAATGGCTAAAGAACTCGATTTCGACGCTATCAAGGCTGCTGCTGAGTCCCACCGTGCTGATATGACGCGTTTTCTTCGCGCAATGATTAGCCATCCCTCTGAGTCCTGCGAGGAGGGTGAGGTTGTCGCCTGCATCAAGGCCGAGATGGAGAGCCTTGGCTATGACGAGGTCAAGGTTGACGGCCTGGGCAACGTCATGGGCTTTATGGGCGAGGGCGACAAGATCATCGCCATCGATTCCCACATCGACACTGTCGGCATCGGCAACATCGAGAACTGGGATGCCGATCCCTATGAGGGCTACGAGACCGACGAGATCATCTACGGCCGCGGCGGCTCCGATCAGGAGGGTGGCATGGCTTCTGCTACCTACGCTGCCAAGATGATGAAGGACATGGGCCTCATCCCCGAGGGCTACAAGATCATGGTCGTCGGCACCGTCCAGGAAGAGGACTGCGACGGCATGTGCTGGCAGTACATCTACAACAAGGACGGCATTAAGCCCGAGTTCGTCATTTCCACCGAGCCCACCGACGGCGGCATCTATCGCGGTCACCGCGGCCGCATGGAGATTCGCGTCGACGTTCACGGCACCTCCTGCCACGGCTCCGCTCCCGACCGCGGCGATAACGCCATTTACAAGATGGCCGACATCATCGCCGACGTCCGCGCCCTCAACAACAACGGTTGCGACGAGTCGACCGACATCAAGGGCCTCGTCAAGATGCTCGATCCCAAGTACAACCCCGAGCACTACGAGGATGCCCGCTTCCTGGGCCGCGGCACCTGCACCGTCAGCCAGATCTTCTACACCAGCCCCAGCCGCTGCGCCGTGGCCGATTCCTGCGCCATCTCCATCGACCGTCGTATGACCGCCGGTGAGACCTGGGAGTCTTGCCTGGACGAGATCCGCAACCTGCCGGCCGCCAAGAAGTACGGCGACGACGTGAAGGTCTCCATGTACATGTACGACCGTCCGTCCTGGACCGGCGAGGTCTACGAGACCGAGGCTTACTTCCCCACGTGGATCAACAAGGAGACCGCTCCGCACGTCAAGGCCCTCGTCGACGCCCACAAGGCCATGTTCGGTGACGAGCGCATCGGCTGCGAGCCCAGCATGGACAAGCGCACCGGTCGTCCGCTGTGCGACAAGTGGACCTTCTCCACGAACTGCGTTTCCATCCAGGGCCGCTACGGCATCCCCTGCGTGGGCTTTGGCCCGGGTGCCGAGTCTCAGGCTCACGCTCCCAACGAGGTCACCTACAAGGACGACCTGGTCACCGCTGCCGCCATGTATGTTGCCGCTCTGAACCTCTACGATCCCAGCAAGGCCGACGGCGACGCCACCGTGTTCCGCGCTGGTCTGACCAACAACAAGATCGACTAGTCCCATTCCTCGATTTTGTTGAGCCGGGGACAGCCTATGCCCCCGGCACCTCCTGTTGACTTGGGGCCCGCAGTCGTTATCTCCCATGCTTCCTCAACGGTAGCGGGTCCTCGTCATAGCGCTCTGCATGTTCTAGCCACACGCGCATGCCGGAGCACATCTACTCATTGCAATCGTTTCATCTTTGGAAAGGATATTTACATGGACGCCAAGTTTACCGAGCTCGTCGAGCAGCTGAACGGCCTCGATTTTAAGGGCATGTACGGCAGCGATTTCCTGCACACCTGGGACAAGACCACCGATGAGCTCAAGGCGCTCTACATCGTCGCCGACGCCCTGCGCGAGCTGCGTGAGAACAACGTTTCGTCCAAGATCTTCGACTCGGGCCTGGCCGTCTCCCTGTTCCGCGACAACTCCACCCGTACGCGTTTCTCCTTCTCTAAGGCCGCCAACCTGCTCGGCCTTGAGCTGCAGGACCTGGACGAGAAGAAGTCCCAGATCGCTCACGGCGAGACCGTCCGCGAGACCGCTACTATGATCTCCTTCATGGCCGACGTCATCGGCATCCGCGATGACATGTACATCGGCAAGGGCGACGCCTACATGGCCGAGGTCTCCGAGTCTGTCCAGCAGGCCTACGAGGACGGCGTTCTGGATCACCGTCCCACGCTCATCTCCTTGCAGTCCGACTCCGATCACCCCACGCAGTCCTCTGCCGACATGCTCTACCTCATCAACGAGTTTGGCGGCCTTGAGAACCTCAAGGGCAAGAAGGTTGCCGTCACCTGGGCCTATTCGCCCTCTTACGGCAAGCCGCTGTCCTGCCCGCAGTCGCTGATCAGCCTGCTGCCCCGCTTTGGCATGGACGTCACCCTGGCTCACCCCGAGGGCTACGACCTCATGCCCGAGGTCGTCGAGCGCGCAAAGGGCTATGCCGCCGAGTCCGGCACCACCTTTAAGCAGGTCAACACCATGGCCGAGGCCTTCGAGGGCGCCGACATCGTGATTCCCAAGAGCTGGGCTCCGTTTGCCGCCATGGAGAAGCGCACCAACCTGTACGCCGAGGGCGACGACGCCGGCATCGCCGCGCTCGAGAAGGAGCTGCTCGCCCAGAACGCCACCCATCAGGACTGGTGCTCCACGACCGAGCTCATGGAGAAGACTGCCAACGGTCAGGACACCATCTTTATGCACCCGCTGCCTGCCGACATCTCCGGTGTCTCCTGCGAGCACGGCGAGGTCAACGCCGACGTCTTCGACATGCACCGCGTGGGCATGTACAAGGAGGCCAGCTACAAGCCGTACGCTATCGCAGCCATGATGTTCCTGCAGAAGGTTGCCGATCCCGCCGCTACCCTCAAGGCCCTCGACGAGCGCAACACCGCCCGTTGGTTCCAGGCCTAAAGCCGGGTTGAGGTAAGCCATGTAAAGGGGGCGCTCTGCCAACCGGCGGGGTGCCCCTTTTTTGCATCGCGGGCGTGCGGGATAAGCGCCTTCGATGTGGATGCCCGCGGCGCGAGTTATGGGTACGATGGTTTCAGGGGAGGTATCACCATGAAACTTGGTTGCGTGATTATGGCTTCGGGCGAGGGCAAGCGGTTTGGCTCTAACAAGATGCTTGCCGATATCTATGGCGAGCCGCTGATTGCCCGGACCATCGATTCGGTTCCCCGGGGCTTTGACGTTGTGGTTTCGACGCGTTGGCCCGAGGTCGCCCAGATTTGCGAGGACAAGCATTGCCCGTATGTGCTGCACGATGGCAAGCTCAGGAGCGAAAGCGTCCGTGCGGGCCTTTCGTGGGGGGTCGATCGCAACTGGAAAGGCTGCCTCTTTTTGCCGGGCGACCAGCCGCTCGTGAGTTCGGATTCTTTTGAGGCCATGGTTCGCGCGTTTGATGAGCGTGGCCGCAAGTATCCGGTGCGTCTTGCGTGCAACGGTGAGCCTTCGAGCCCGGTGCTCTTTCCGGCGGAACTGTTCGATGCACTTATGTGTCTTGAGGGTAAGGACGGCGGCGGTTCGATCCTCAAGGACCGTACCGACGTGGTGCTGGTCGAGGCGCGTGCCTACGAGCTGTGGGACGTCGATACCGTCAAGGGACAGCGACGCATAACGGAGCATATCGCCGCCTGCTCGTATTTTGATCGCGTGGCCAACTGCATCAATCAATAAGGAGCAATTATGATTATCATCAAAAACGGCGCACTCGTGACGCCCCAGGGGCTTCGCCGCGCCGATCTTGCCATGGATGGCGATAAGATCGTACGGATTGCCGCGGCGATTGAGCCGGCCGAGGGCGATACCGTCGAGGATGCTGCGGGCTGCTGGGTGTTCCCGGGCTTTATCGATGGGCACACGCACATGCAGTGCTGGACCGGCATGGATTGGACAGCCGATAGCTTTGAGACCGGCACGCGCGCGGCTGCCTGCGGCGGCACGACGACCATTGTGGACTACGCGACGGCCGATCGCGGCGTGACCATGCCCGATGCCTTGGTCGAGTGGCATCATCGCGCCGACGGCACCTGCACGGCCAACTACGCTTTTCATATGGCACTCGCCGAGTGGAATGAGCGCAACCGCGCCGATCTTTCGGCCATGCGCGAGGCGGGCGTATCGTCGTTTAAGACCTACTTTGCCTACGACCACCTGCGCTTGGACGATGCCGAGACGCTCGAGGTGCTGGAGGAGCTCAAACGCGTGGGCGGCATGCTCTGCGTGCATTGCGAGAACGGCACGTTGGTGAATGAGCTGCAGAAGCGCGTGTACGAGCAGGGGATTCATGGGCCCGAGGGGCATGCGCTCAGCCGTCCGGACGTGTGTGAGGCCGAGGCCGTGAGCCGCCTGCTGTATCTGGCGCACCTAGCCGGCGACGCACCGGTCAACGTGGTGCATCTTTCGACCAAGCTGGGGCTCGAGGCCATTCGCGCTGCCAAAGCGCGCGGGCAGAAGAACATCTATGTCGAGACCTGTCCTCAATATCTGATGCTCGACGATACGCGCTACTTGGAGCAGGGCGAGGACGGCTTTGCGGGCGCCAAGTATGTGATGAGCCCGCCGCTGCGCCATGCCGGCGACCATGCGGCACTGCGCGAGGCGCTTGTGGCCGGCGAGATCGATACGATTGCGACCGACCACTGCAGCTTTAACCTGCACGGGCAAAAGGACCGCGGGCGCGATGACTTCCGCGCGATTCCCAACGGCGGGCCCGGTGTGGAGCATCGCCCCGTCGCGATCGCTACGAGTTTTGAGGGACAGCTGGGCCCCGAGGATCTGTGCCGCTTGATGAGCGAGAACCCGGCGCGCGTCTTTGGCATGTATCCGCGCAAGGGCTGTCTTGCCGAGGGCTCCGATGCCGACGTGTGCGTGTGGGATCCCAAGGCGCGCTGGACGATTAGCGCCGCGACGCAGCATCAGGCTGTGGACTATACGCCGCTCGAGGGCTTTGAGGCGCACGGCCGCGCCAAGGCCGTGTTTGTGAACGGCGTGCTGGCTGCGCGCGACGGCGAGCCCACCGGAGCCCAACCCGGCCGCTACGTGCCCCGCTAACGGGAAGACCGCCGGGGTAGCTAATTTGGGAGATGATTTTTTGGGACGGGGTAGCAAAAAGAGCCCCGTCCCAAATTTGCTACCCCTGGAGGCTGGTGGCGATGAGGGGGCGGCCGAGGGCTGCCTCGAAGCAATCTGCCATCGTTGGATCGGCAAGCGTGTCGACTTGGTTGAGCATGATGCGGGCATTGTCGAGGTTCAGCATCTGCAGCTCGGCATTGAGCACCATGGCGACGCGCTCTGGGGTGGCAGCGTCGGTGGGCTCGCAGCCGCAGCGCTCGCAGAAGAGCTCGGGGCGGTGGACAACCTTGGCGACGGGCTTGCCCAGCCCTGAGGCGCCGACGACCCAGACAACGTTTGCCGTGGCGGCGGGAATTACCGGCTCCCAGGCGGCATGCGCCTTGAGCGGGAGTCGCTTGCTGCCATCTGCCTCGGCCAACACATAGTCAAAGCGCTGCGCCAGCTGGTCGAGCGGCTCAGCGGGGGCGGAGAGCTTGCCTGTCTCCGGGTCCAAGACGCCTGCCTGGCAGATGCTTCCGCGCACAAGGCCCGCGCAGGCCTCGCAGGTGCAGCCGGGGGCGTGTAAGGCACCTGGCTTCCAAGGTGCGGCGTCCAGGCGACGATTCGACCCGTCCCATGGCACGCCGGCAACGGGAAGCATATGCGTGGTGGTACAGAGGAGCACGCGGCCGCCAGCGCGCATGAGCTCAAGACCCAGCGTCTTGAGCAAGGTCGACTTGCCGCCGCTGCCGATAATCGCGGTAATGCCCGGCTCGATCCTGAGCGCCGAGGCAAGATTGCCGCTAACCGTTTCCATCTGTTCACCGCCGTATAATACTGTGATAATAAATAATCATCAGAGTAGCGGTCGAACCGCTTTTGCTCTGCTCAAACCGTAGCACAGGGAGGTGCCCCGGGAATGCTCGTTTATGTTCGCGGCGCCGGCGATATCGCCACGGGTGTCGCTGCCCGTTTGGTGCGCGCCGGCGTGTCGGTTGTCATGGCCGATATCGCGGTTCCCACGTGCATCCGCCGCACAATCAGTTTTTGCGAGGCCATTCGCCTGGGCGAGGTCCAGGTCGAGGGCATTCGCGCTCGCTTGGCACAGACGCCGGCTGAGGCGCTTGCGATTGCCGAGGCTGGAGACGTCGCCGTTGTGGTAGACCCCCAGGCCAAGATGATCGGCGAGCTGAAACCCGCGGCTGTGGTCGACGCGATTTTGGCTAAGCGCAACTTGGGCACCACGCGCGACATGGCGCCCGCCGTCATCGCCGTGGGGCCGGGCTTTACCGCGCCGGTTGACTGCGACGCCGTGGTCGAGACCATGCGCGGGCATTTTCTCGGCCGTGTCATTACCCAAGGTTCGCCCCAGCCTAACACGGGCGTGCCGGGCATTATCGCCGGCTATGGCAAGGAACGTGTTATCCACAGCCCCGCTGCCGGTGTGTTTAGGTCCGACCATGCGATCGGCGATATCGTGAGCGCCGGAGACGTGATTGGCTACGCGGGCGATACGCCCATGTGCACGCAGATCGATGGCTGCTTGCGCGGCCTTTTGGCCGACGGCGTTCAGGTGACCGAGGGCTTTAAATGTGCCGACGTCGACCCGCGCGGCGATGCCAGCTATATCAACTATATTTCGGACAAGGCGACGTCGGTCGGCGGCGGCGTGCTCGAGGCGCTCGCCATGCTCACCGGTGTATTCCAGGGATAGGAAATTGCAATGGAAAAGCTCGATGTGGTGAATGCTGCGCTTGGCGCTCTGAAGGCCGGTAAGACGTGCGAGCTGGTGGTAGTTGCCGGCACGGCAGGGTCATCGCCGCGCGGCGTGGGCGCCTGGATGGCCGTCTTTGCCGATGGCAGCCAAGCAGGTACCATCGGCGGCGGCAAGATCGAGCTCTTTGCGCTGAACGAGGCGCGCGAGCTGCTGGCCGCAGGGCAATCGCGTCTGGTCCGCTACACCATGGGCGGCGAGAACTCCGATACCGGCATGATCTGCGGCGGAGCCATCTGCCTGTGCTATCTGCACCTGGATGTATCGCAGGTGCTGTTGTTCCAGTCGGTTGCCGACGTCTTGGCGTATCGACGCATCGGCGACTTCGTCATCGACTTTGAACCGTTTATCGCAAACGCGCTCGAGGGCGATGTGGCCGAGTACCATGGCGGGGCATCGCGCCATACCATTGCGGGCTGCCCCGAGCTTTCGCTGGTGGAGGAGGGGAGTAAGGTCACCTACACCAACGCCGCCTCCGAGATTCCCCCGGCGCACATCGAGACGCTCTGCCCCGAGGGCCTGACCTACATCTTTGGCTGCGGACACGTGGGCGCTGCGACGGCGCGCGTACTCACGGCGGCGGGCTTTGCCGTTGTGGCGTGCGATGACCGCCCCGGCACGCTGACGCCCGAATGGGTGCCCGGTGTCTACGATCGTCGCCTGGTCGATTACAAGAACCTGAGCAAGCAGTGCCCCATCGGCCCGCGCGACTTGGTGGTCGTGGCCACAGCAGGCCACAAGTCCGATATCGACGTGGTGATTCAGGCCATGCGCGCTAAACCCGCCTATCTGGGCTGCTTGGGCTCGCGCCGCAAGACGGCCTTTGTGCGCGCCCGTTTGGAGCAGGAGGGCTTTACGCAGGACCAGATCGACGAGCTGCACCTGCCGATCGGCGTTGCCATCGAGGCCGAGGATCCCGAGGAGATTGCCATCTCCATCGCCGCCGAGATGATCCACCTGCGCCGCACCAAACTCGTCCCCCGCAAGCGCTAGTCGCATCCCCATCAATAAGTTGCGGTGGAATACGGACTGTTTAAGCCTGTTAGGCCGCCAAACGGTCCCTATTTCACCGCAACTGCTGTTTTCCTCCGTGCCCTAGGGATCAATTTGTGCGGGGGAGTTGTGGAGTTGTGCAGGCAGACGAGGTTTTTCTGGAAATACGCTCCCGATGCGCGTATAGTACCGATTGTTTTGTCGGCTCCTGCTGCGTCGAGTCCAAACCGCGAAATGCCATGAGCGGCGCGGATGCAGCCAGGAGGCACGAGGACAACCCATCGTGGCCACGCCCCGTGCTTAAAACCCCAAGAAGGAGTGAACAATGGCAGAAGAGAAGTATGTGCCGCGTCTGAAGACCAAGTACAACAACGAGGTCAAGCAGCAGCTTCAGGACAAGTTCCAGTACGAGAACGTCATGATGATCCCCAAGTTTGAGAAGATCGTCGTGAACATGGGTGTCGGCGAGGCCGCTACCGATTCCAAGGCCATCGACGGTGCCGTGCGCGACCTGCGCGCCATCACCGGCCAGCAGCCGATGATCACCCGTGCCCGCAAGTCCATCGCTACCTTCCGCCTGCGCGCTGGTATGCCGATCGGCTGCAAGGTTACCCTGCGTGGCGACCGTATGTGGGAGTTCTTCGATCGTCTGACCTCCGTCGCGATCCCCCGTATCCGCGACTTCCGCGGCATCTCCGCCAAGAGCTTCGACGGCCGTGGTAACTTCTCCATGGGCGTCACCGAGCAGCTCATCTTCCCCGAGATCGACTTCGACTCCGTCGATCACCAGCGTGGTATGGACATCACTTTCGTGACCACCGCCAACACCGATGAGGAGGCCAAGGCCCTTCTGGACGCCTTCGGTTTCCCGTTCAAGAAATAGGTTCACCTGCCCTATAAGCGCCGTTCCCACAAAGGGGGCGGCGCTTGGGGCGAACAATACTCTATGTGAGGAGGATATAAGTGGCTAAGACATCGATGATCGTCAAGTGCAATCGCAAGCAGAAGTTCTCTACTCGTGAGTACACGCGCTGCCAGCGCTGCGGCCGTCCGCACTCTGTGTACCGCAAGTTCGGCCTGTGCCGTGTCTGCTTCCGCGAGCTTGCACTCAAGGGCGAGCTTCCCGGCGTTAAGAAGGCCAGCTGGTAAGTCACTACCAGCGTTTCAAGCATCAGTTTGGAACAGGGAAAACGCGCTAAAAAGGCTTTGCCGTTAAGGGCGGCGAAGAACCAAGAGCACGTGTTCATCAAGAACGAAGGAGAATCTGTATGAACCTTACAGACCCGATCGCAGATATGCTTACGCGCATCCGTAACGCTAACTCTGTGAACAAGGCCACGGTCTCCATGCCGAGCAGCAAGAAGCTCGTCGAGATCGCTCGTGTTCTGCACGAGGAGGGCTACATCGAGGGCTACGATGTCGAGGACACCGTTCCCCAGAAGACTCTGCACATCACGCTTAAGTATGGTCCCAAGAAGGCTAAGGTCATCAACGGCATCCGCCGCATTTCCAAGCCGGGCCTGCGTAAGTACACCGGCGTTGCCGACATGCCCCGCGTCCGCGGTGGCCTTGGTACCGCCATTATTTCCACCAGCCATGGCGTCATGACCGACCGCGATGCTCGCAAGCACAACGTCGGCGGCGAGATCATCGCTTACGTCTGGTAATTCGCTCGGTAGGTAGAAGGAAAGGAGATCACCGTGTCTCGTATCGGTAATAAGCCTGTCCAGATTCCCGCCGGAGTCGAAGTGGCAGTCAACGGCAACAACGTTGTCGTCAAGGGCCCCAAGGGCCAGCTCGAGCTCGATGTCTTTGAGAAGCTCGCTATCAACATCGAGGACAACGTCCTCACCGTTTCCCGTCCCGACGACGAGCGTGAGACCCGTGCCCGCCACGGCCTCACCCGTGCCCTCATCCACAACATGGTTGTTGGCGTTTCCGAGGGCTTCGAGAAGAAGCTCGAGCTCGCCGGCGTCGGTTACCGCGTGCAGCAGAAGGGCAAGAACCTCGAGTTCTCCCTGGGCTTCTCGCACCCCGTGATCGTCGAGGCTCCCGAGGGCATCACCTTCGAGGTTCCCGACAACACCCACGTGAACGTCAAGGGTATCAACAAGCAGCAGGTCGGTCAGATCGCCGCTGAGATCCGCGGCCATCGTCCTCCCGAGCCTTACAAGGGCAAGGGTATCCACTACGTTGGCGAGCACATCCGCCGCAAGCTGGGTAAGGCCGCCAAGTAGTCGTAACCGACTCACTCGCATAAGACCAGCACCCCGTCAGGTGCTGGCAAGATCAACCTTTTTAGGAGTTTACGTATGAACAAGCATAAGGCGAAGCTGGAAGGCCTCAAGCGTCGTCAGCGTCGTGTTCGCGGCAAGGTCTCGGGTACCTCCGAGCGTCCGCGTCTTCGCGTGACCCGTACTAACGCCAACATCTATGCCCAGATCATCGACGACAGCAAGGGCTCCAGCCTGACGCTCGTCTCTGCCTCGACCCTCGAGGCCGAGTTCAAGGGCACCCACACCTCGAACAAGGAGGCTGCGGAGAAGGTCGGTCAGCTCGTTGGCAAGCGCGCCATCGAGGCCGGCATCACCAAGGTCGCCTTCGATCGCGGTGGCCGTATCTACCATGGCCGCGTCAAGGCCCTCGCCGACGGTGCTCGTGCCGCCGGTCTCGAGTTCTAGGAGGTATGTAGCACATGGCTCGTAATCAGAAGCAGCAGCGCGAGGCCTCCGAGTTCGAGGAGCGCGTCGTTTACATCAACCGCGTGTCGAAGACCGTCAAGGGTGGTCGTCGCATGAGCCTCGTCGCTCTCGTCGTCGTTGGCGACGGCAAGGGCAACGTCGGCGTTGGCATGGGCAAGTCCGCTGAGGTGCCCCTGGCCATCTCCAAGGCGTCTCTCGATGCCAAGAAGAACATGTTCCACGTGCCGGTGACCGAGCAGGGCACCATCCCGCACGAGGTTCTCGGCCACTTTGGTGCCGGCCGCATCATCATCAAGCCCGCTGTCGAGGGTACCGGCGTTATCGCCGGCGGCGCTGTGCGTCCCCTCTTCGAGCTTGCTGGCATCAAGAACGTCCTGTCCAAGTCCCTCGGTACCGACAACGGCCTCAACATCATCAAGGCTGCCGTCGAGGGCCTCAAGGAGCTCTCCAGCCCTGAGGACGTCGCGGCTCGCCGTGGCCTGACGGTCTCCGAGATGTTCGTCGGTAAGGAGAACTAAGCATGGCTGACACCATCAAGATCAAGCAGGTCCGCAGCACCAACGGTTGCAAGCAGGACCAGGTCCGTACTGTCCGTGCCCTCGGTCTCCACAGGATCCGCGAGGTTCGCGAGATTGCTGACAACGAGTCCGTCCGCGGCATGATCTTCAAGGTCAAGCACCTTGTCGAGATTGTAGAGGAGTAGCAAATGCAGCTTCACGATCTTACTCCCGCGCCCGGTTCCACCAAGAACCGCAAGCGCGTCGGCCGTGGCAATTCTTCGGGTCACGGCACCACTTCTGGCCGCGGCCAGAAGGGCCAGGGTTCCCGCTCTGGCGGCACCAAGGGTGCCGGCTTCGAGGGTGGCCAGACTCCGCTGGCTATGCGCCTGCCCAAGCTTCCGGG
The DNA here is from genome assembly GCF_003470325.1 of Collinsella sp. AM24-1. Classification (NCBI taxonomy): domain Bacteria; kingdom Bacillati; phylum Actinomycetota; class Coriobacteriia; order Coriobacteriales; family Coriobacteriaceae; genus Collinsella; species Collinsella sp. AM24-1. Next base: position 20,297 of record NZ_QRHM01000010.1, read on the forward strand.
CTTCCGCAACCCCCGTCGTATCGAGTACACCGCTGTTAACGTTGAGCGTCTCGAGCGTAAGTTCGAGGATGGCGCTGTGATCGACGGTGCCGCTCTTAAGGCCGCTCGCATCACCAAGAGCGAGTTCGAGCCCGTCAAGGTGCTCGGCAATGGTGAGCTCACCAAGAAGTTCACGGTCAAGGTCGACAAGGTAAGCGCTTCTGCGCAGGCCAAGATCGAGGCCGCCGGCGGAAAGGTCGAGCTGCCGTGCTAAATGGTCTTAAGAATGCTTTCCGCATCAAAGAATTGCGCGAAAAGATTCTTTTTACCATAGCTATGCTCGTCGTGTACCGCATTGGTGCGCACGTTCCTGTGCCCGGCATTCCCTTCCAGGGGATGCTGGGCCTTTTCTCGACCGATAACAATTCGGTCGCCGCAGGTGCTATGGCCCTCCTGAATCTTTTCTCTGGCGGCGCGTTGAGCTATGTGTCGGTGTTTTCGCTGGGCATCATGCCTTACATCACCAGCTCAATCATCCTCCAGATGCTCCAGGCCGTTGTGCCTTCCCTGCATGAGCTTGCCCGCGAGGGCGAGGTCGGTCAGACCAAGATTACGCAGTATTCGCGTTACCTCACCCTGGCTCTGGCAATCCTCAACTCCGTGGGTTACCTCTTCCTCTTTAAGAGCTTCGGCATCAGCTTTCATGGCGCCGGCGCTCCCGAGATCATCTTCGACCTCATGATCGTCGGCACGCTCACTGCGGGCGCTATGCTGATCATGTGGATTGGTGAGCTCATCACCCAGCGCGGTATCGGCAATGGCATGTCCCTGATCATCTTTGCGAACATCATGGCCGGCCTGCCGCAGGCGATCTTCTCCAGCACCGAGGGTAATGCCGGTGGCATCATCACCATGGTGATCATCTGCGCCATCATCCTGCTGGTTATCCCGCTGATTGTTTTTCTTGAGCGCGGCCAGCGCCGCATCCCGGTCTCCTACGCTAAGCGCGTCGTGGGCCGTCGCATGATGGGTGGCCAGACCACCTACCTGCCCATCAAGGTCAATACCGCGGGTGTCGTGCCGATCATCTTCGCTTCGGCGCTGCTGTACTTCCCGGCTCAGATTGCCGTGTTCTTCCCCGGCATCGGCTGGATTCAGGCAGTTGCCTCTGCGCTTTCGACCGGTTGGCTCAACTGGGTGCTTAATGTTGTCCTCATCGTGTTCTTCGCGTACTTCTACACCTCCATGGTGTTCAACCCCGATGACACGGCCGACAACCTTAAGAAGCAGGGCGGCTTTATTCCGGGCGTCCGTCCGGGTAGGGCTACCGCGGCCTACATCAAGAACGCGCTCAACAAGATCACGCTTCCCAGCGCTGTCTTTTTGGCGCTCATCGCCATCGTGCCTTCGATCATCTTCTCCTTCACGGGTAACCATCTGATCCAGGCATTTGGCGGCACGTCCATCCTCATCATGGTCGGCGTCGTGCTCGACACGGTCGATAAGCTCGAAGGCCAGATCAAGATGTATGATTACGATGGATTCTTTAAATAGGCTAGAGGAGGATTGCTCATGAACCTCGTATTGCTCGGAGCTCCGGGTGCCGGTAAGGGCACCGTCGCACAGGAGCTCGTCGCCGAGTTTGGCGTCGCTCACATTTCCACGGGCGACCTGCTGCGTGCTGCCGTCAAGGGTGGCACCGAGCTTGGTATTCAGGCTAAGAAGTACATGGACGCTGGCGAGCTCGTTCCCGACCAGCTCGTGATCGACCTTGTCAAGGAGCGCCTTGCTGCCGATGACGCCCAGCAGGGCTTCATCCTCGACGGCTTCCCGCGCAACACCGCCCAGGCTGTGACGCTCGATTCCGAGCTCTCCGCCATGGGTCGCGAGATCGACTGCGCCCTTCTGGTCGACGTGGCCCCCGAGGTCATCATCGATCGTCTGTCTTCGCGTCGCACCTGCCGCGCCTGCGGTTACACCGGCACCGCTGCCGATGCTACCTGCCCCAAGTGCGCCGGCGAGATGTATCAGCGCGACGACGACAAGCCCGAGACCATCAAGAACCGTCTCGACGTCTACGAGAAGTCCACGAGCCCGCTCGTCGACTACTATCGTGGCCAGGGTCTGCTCAAGTCGGTCAACGGTGACCAGGCTCGCGAGACCGTGTACGGGGATGTCAAAGAGGCTCTTGGTCTATGATCAAGATTAAGTCTGCAACGCAAATCGAGCAGATGAAGAAGGCAGGAGCGCTATCTAAGATGGCGCTCCGCCACGTTGGAGCCATGGTGCGCCCTGGTGTTTCGACCTTTGAGCTCGATCAGCTCGCGGAGCAGATTATCCGTATGCATGGCGGCACCCCGGCCTTTAAGGGTTACGGCGGGTTCCCCGGTACCATTTGCGCATCGATTAACGATGCCGTGGTCCACGGTATTCCCAACCCCGACATGATCCTGCGCGATGGCGATATCATCTCCATCGATACGGGAGCCGTTGTCGACGGTTGGGTTGGCGATAACGCTTGGACGTTTTTTGTCGGCACACCCACGCCCGAGGCCAAGGCCCTGTGCGAGGTCACGCGCGATTGCCTTAAGGCTGCCATCGAGCAGGCTGTTCCCGGTAACCATATCGGGGATGTTGGTTACGCCGTTCAGTCCCTCGCCGAGTCTCACGGTTACGGCGTGCTTCGTGACTATGTGGGCCATGGCATTGGCCGCGTGATGCACGAGGACCCCAACGTTCCTAACTATGGAAAGAAGGGGAGGGGCGTTCGCCTCCAGGCCGGCATGGTCATTGCCATCGAGCCGATGGTTACGATGGGTTCCAACCATGTGAGCACGGGCTCCGACGGTTGGATTGTTACGACCAACGACCACCTGCCCGCCGCACACTACGAGAACACCGTCGCCATTACCAATGACGGTCCGGTGATTCTCACCACGGATGCCCAGGGTGCTTGGTGTTCCTTGCAAGGCGGTGAAATGTAAAAGTCGCCGCCCCCTGATGCCCAACCTCGCCTTTCAATTTCGAAGGCATGACCCCAAGGTCTATGCCTTCTCATTTCAAGGCGATCTTGGGCATCAGGGAACGGCTTTGTTTTACATTTCTCAAATGTAACAAGTTCCGCTTAGTTGTGGAGCCATTACGAAGATACTACGATACGTGCATGCGTATTGTAGAATACTCAATCGCTGTCGTTTTCTAGAGAAAGATGATTGCTTGTGAAGAAGGAAGACGCAATTGAGCTCGAGGGTACGGTAAAGGAACCGCTGCCCAACGCCATGTTTAAGGTCGAGCTCGAGAACGGTCATTCGGTTCTGTGCAACATTTCTGGCAAGATCCGAATGAATTACATCCGTATTCTCCCCGGTGACAGGGTTGTCGTGGAGCTTTCCCCGTACGACCTGACCCGCGGCCGCATCACCTATCGCTACAAATAGCGGCACGCATACACGCACTCCATTTCCGGCTGCAGGCTTAGCTCAACCTACGGTCGGATTGTGTGTGAAGACCAGCCATAGTTTTAAACGCCTGCGGCTGGGCGAGTAGATAGTAGGGAAGTAGTTTGAGCGCTACCGAAAGGAAGAACGATGAAGGTACGTCCTTCGGTCAAGAAGATGTGCGATAAGTGCAAAATCATTAGGCGCCATGGCAAGGTCCTCGTCATTTGCGAGAACCCCCGTCATAAGCAGCGTCAGGGTTAAGAGAGGAGACTACGTTGGCCCGTATTAATGGTGTCGACCTCCCGCGTGAGAAGCGCGTTGAGATCGGTCTGACCTACATTTACGGCATCGGCCGCACCACTGCGACGAAGATCTGCGTCGAGTGCAACGTTAACGTGGATACGCGCGTTAAGGACCTCACCGAGGATGAGGTTAACGCCATCCGCGATTATATCGATAAGAACCAGATCATGGTTGAGGGTGACCTCCGCCGTGAGCGCAACCAGAACGTCAAGCGCCTTATGGACATCGGCTGCAACCGCGGCCTTCGTCACCGCAAGGGCCTCCCGGTCCGCGGCCAGCGCACCCACACTAACGCTCGTACCCGCAAGGGCCCGAAGCGTCAGATCGGTGCTAAGAAGAAGAAATAAGGAGCGCTAGATAGATGGCTACTGCTAAGAAGAACGTTCGCGCTGCCCGTCTGAAGCGCGCGGACCGTAAGAACATTTCCGTGGGCCAGGCTCACATTCGTTCTACGTTCAACAACACGATCGTTTCGATCACCGATCCCCAGGGCAACGTCATTTCCTGGAAGTCGGCTGGCCAGGTGGGCTTCAAGGGCTCCCGTAAGTCCACGCCGTTCGCTGCCCAGATGGCTGCCGAGGCTGCTGCCAAGCAGGCCATGGAGCACGGTATGAAGAAGGTTTCCGTCTTCGTCAAGGGCCCCGGCTCCGGTCGTGAGACCGCCATCCGCTCCCTCCAGGCTGCTGGCCTCGAGGTCTCGAGCATCCAGGACAAGACCCCCATCCCGCACAACGGCTGCCGCCCCAAGAAGCGTCGCCGCGTGTAACTGAAAGGATCGTATCAATATGGCAATCGACAGGACTCCTGTTCTTAAGCGCTGCCGTCAGCTCGGGATCGATCCCGCTGAGCTCGGTTACAGCAGCAAGAAGGAATCTATCCGTCAGCCCAAGCGCCGTCGCAAGGAATCTGAGTACGGCATGCAGCTGCGCGAGAAGCAGAAGGTCAAGTTCATCTATGGCGTTCTGGAGAAGCAGTTCCACGGCTACTTCAACAAGGCCCGCAAGATGAACGGCGTCACCGGTGAGAACCTCATGATCATCCTTGAGTCTCGCCTCGACAACGTCGTCTTCCGTCTTGGCTTCGCCCGCACCCGCAAAGAGGCTCGTCAGTCCGTCCGTCACGGTCACTTCACCGTGAACGGCAAGCGCGTGGACATCCCGTCCTACCGCGTCAAGGCCGGCGACGTCGTCGCTGTCGGCGAGAAGTTCCGTGACCTCCTCCCCATCAAGGAGGCTCTGATTTCCTCCGAGCGCTTTGAGGTCCCTGGCTGGCTCGAGGTCGATATCGAGAAGCTGTCTGGTAACGTGCTCGCTCTGCCGACGCGTGAGCAGATCAGCGGTGATATCAACGAGCAGCTCATCGTCGAGCTCTACTCTAAGTAGTCCATCCGGGCTGCTGAGGCTGGAGGTAATACATGTCAGAATTCATTAGGCCTCAGGTTCAGGTCGAAGAGATCAACGAGACGTCTGCTCGTGTCTCCGTCGAGCCGCTCGAGCGTGGCTACGGCGATACGCTGGGTAACTCCCTTCGTCGCGTACTTCTGTCCTCGCTCGAGGGTGCCGCCGTCGAGGCTATTCAGATCGATGGTGCACAGCACGAGTTCATGACCATCCCTAACATGGTCGAGGATGTCACCGACATCGTCCTGAATGTCAAGGGTCTTGTCTTCAGGGCTCTCGGCACGACCGACGAGGCGACCGCCACCATCTCGGTTGACGGCCCCTGCGAGGTCACCGGTGCGGACTTCTTTATTCCGTCCGAGTTTGAGCTGGTCAACCCCGAGCAGCACATCGCTACGCTCACCGAGGGCGGCCATCTCACCATGAGCATGCGCATCGGCTATGGCCGCGGCTATGTCTCTGGCGAGGCTAACAAGCGCGACAACGATCCCATCGGTGTGATCCACGTCGACTCGCTGTACTCGCCGGTGTCCCGTTGCGCCAAGCTCGTTGAGGCTTGCCGTGTCGGTCAGCACACCGACTACGACCGCCTTGTCCTCGAGATCGAGACCAACGGCTCCATCGCTCCGCGCGACGCCGTGGTCCAGGCTGCCAATATCATCAACCAGCATATGGCTGCCTTTATGAACCTTGCCGAGACCCCCGAGGTCGAGGAGGAGGCTTCGATCTTCGCTCCCGAGGTCACCAACGACAACGCCGAGCTGGACAAGCAGATCGAGGATCTGGACCTTTCTGTCCGTTCCTACAACTGCCTTAAGCGCGCCAGCATTCACTCGGTCCGTCAGCTCGTTGAGTTCTCGGAGAACGATCTGCTCAACATCCGTAACTTCGGTGTTAAGTCGATCGAGGAAGTGAAGGACAAGCTTGAGTCCATGGGCCTGAGCCTGAAGGCTTAATGCTTCGCATATTTGAGGAGAAACTAGACCATGCGTCACAACGTTAAGAAGGGCCTGAAGCTCGGCACCGATGCGAGCCACACCAAGGCCATGAAGAAGAGCCTTGCTAAGGCCCTCTTCGAGAACGACCGCATCAAGACCACCGAGACCCGCGCTAAGGCGCTGCGTTCGGTCGTCGACCCGATCATCACTTGGGCCAAGAAAGGCGACCTGCACTCTCGTCGTCTGGCTATCGCCAAGCTCGGCGATAAGCAGCTCGTTGCCGAGATCTTCGACAAGGCTGCCCAGGGCATGTGGCAGGACCGCAACGGCGGTTACACCCGCATCATGAAGCTCGGCAACCGCAAGGGCGACAACGCTCCCATCGTTATCATGGAGCTCGTCACCGAGCCTTGCACGCCTAAGGCCAAGAAGGCTGCTCCGGCCCCCAAGAAGGCCGCTGCTCCCAAGAAGGTCGAGGCCGTCGAGGAGGCTCCTGCTGAGGAGACCGCTGAGTAGACTTTCCGTCTGCATAGGCTATATTCGAGGGGTACGTTCGCGTACCCCTCTTTTTTGTCGCGATACCGTTGCTTGTTTGTTGGGAGCGCCCATGACTGCGCCGTCTGATTTCAATTCGATTTCCGAGCTTGACGCCACACTCGTATTTCGTGTGGCCTATGATGGCTCGTCGTATAGCGGATTTGCCGAGCAGCCGGGACAGACGACGGTTGCTGGTGAGCTACGTCGAGCCATCGAGACGCTGCTTCGCCGCCCGATCGATCTGACGTGCGCGGGGCGTACCGATGCCGGCGTGCATGCCGTGGCTCAGTACATCAGCGTGCCCGTAACGGACGCTGAGCTCGCGTGTACGCGCCGTAGGTGGCTGCGGGCCATGGATGCCCTGCTGCCCAAAGATATCGCCATAAACGAGGTCTACAGGGCCCGTAAAGGCTTTTCTGCACGCTTTGACGCGCATTCCCGTACGTATACATACCGTATTGCCGATCGCGATGCGCGCCCCGTGCTGTCCCGCGGTGCCGTGTGGTGGCATCGCTATCCCTTGGATGTTGAGGCTATGTCTTCTGCCTGCCCCGCGCTGCTGGGCGAGCAGGACTTTAAAAGCTTTTGCAAGGTTGCCTCGGCCGTTGGCAAACCCACGCATCGCTGCGTGATGCGTGCCGAATTTGGCCATGAGGTTGCGTTTGGCGAGGACATCCTGACGTTTACCATCGAGGGCAATGCGTTTCTGCATTCGATGGTCCGTACGATCGTGGGCACGCTTGTCGAGATTGGCATGCATCGCCGTGAACCCGAGTGGATGCGCGAGGTTATCGATGCTTGCGACCGTACCGCTGCGGGCCCCACGGCTCCTGCCTGCGGCCTTGCGTTTATGGGCGTGGATTACGATCCCGCCGAGCTTGTCGTGCTCGACTAGGGGAGGGCTCGACGTGTCGTGCGTCGACACCTGTCATCTGTGGGCTGCGCGTGTGCAACATCTGTTCTTGGCGTGCAATGCAACCGGTGTCTCATTGCTTTTATTGCCGGGGTGTACCATGAACCACGGTTTGATTCATTGCTGTCGAGAGGACGGATAATTTGGTTCGACGTGGTTCGCATCCGCGACTTTCGGTGATCCTTGTGGTAGAAGGTTCGCCCAGCTATGCGATGCGTGCGCTCGAGAGTATCCAGAACCAAGACCTCTACGATTTGCAGATTGTCGTTGTCTGCCGCGATGCTGCGCCCGGTGTGCGCCATTCGCTTCAAGTTGCTGCCGACAGGGACATCCATATTGATTTGATTGACGTCGAGGACGCGAAGCGCGGCGCTTGTCTTCGTGCCGGTTTTGATGCCTCGCGCGGCTCTCAAATCATCGCCATGAACGCCGATGAGTGGTTTGCTCCGCAGGCCCTTTCCAAGATGGTCGATATCGCGTGCGATACTGCGGCAGACATTGTGCTCCCCTCGGTGTCGCTCGATCGATACGATGCGCATCGCGAGCGTCATTCGCGCGTCTTGGATGCTGCCTCTATTGCCATAGAAGACGAGTCTTCTATGGTGACTGGGCTGCCCCAGTTGATTTTGGGCGGCCTAGTCGCTCAGACCTCTGGCGTGATGTATAGCCGTCCGCTGTTTGAGGCATGCCTGTCGCGCGGCAAGGCGTACCGTACGGTTGAGTTTATGGCTTATGCGCTCTCGCAGGCACGATTCGTGTCCGGCTGCGGCGACGCTTGTTTCCACGCGGCGGCACCTAAGCTTACAGATGCCTTTGATCCCACCATGTATGCCAGGATATCCGATGACACTCGAGCGCTCGACGAGCTTGCGGACTCACTCTCGGAAGCAGATAGCGGTGGTCGGCTCAAGCTGGCAAGCCAAAAGTTCTACTTTGCCGGACTGGTCGCCTGCATCGAGAATTTGTGTCTGAGCCCGCATGGGGTGTCGTCAATCGAGCGTTCCGCCCGCATGCGTGATATGCTCGAGGCGCCTCGAACCCGTCAGATGGTCGCCGCGCTCAAGGATAACCATCGGGGACTCGGTCTGTTGTTTGGGCCGATCGCCAGCGCCAAGCCCGCGCGCTGCGTGATGTGTACGCATCTGGCAGCTTTTCTTAACCGGACGGGCGCAAAAACCGCCTAAACGGCTCATTACGAAACAAACTTGCATAGAATTGTTTCGAAATGCGTTCTTATACACAAAAGCCTTCAAATAGCGTTAAACTATTCAATCACTGATTGATTGTCTCCGCCATCTTTTGGAGAGAGGGTTTGTATGGCTAAAAAACGCAATGGGCGCCAGGATGCCATTAGAGATATTGTGCGCAATAAGGATGTCCGCACGCAGCGCGTGCTGGTCGATGAGCTCCGTGCTATGGGCTTTGATTGCACGCAGGCGACTGTCTCTCGCGATATTGCCGATATGGGGCTGCGTAAGCTCCCTGAGGGCATCTATGTTCTGGCAGAGGACCTGCACCTGCAGCGTATGGTTTCCGAGCTCGTAACGGGCGTTCTGCGTACTGATAATCTGGTTATGATCAAGGCTCAGCCTGGCACGGCTTCCGGCATCGCCGCCGCCGTTGATGCGGCAGAGTTACCCGATGTGCTTGGCTCGCTTGCCGGCAACGATACGATTTTGGTTATTGCCCAGACGGCCGAGGACGGCGAGCGTCTCGAGGCGCTGATCAATAAGTTGAGCAATTCTCGCAAGTAGGTGTGCGGGTCGTGCGCTCGGCATTGTGTGCGCTGACATAGTGGCTTGTAAGGGGCATCGACGTTGGTCGGTACCCCTTTTTGTTTGCCGGTATAAAGACCGCCCACCAGGTCGCTTCAAACTAAAAGGCCCCGAGCAGTTCAATAAGCTGCTCGGGGCCTTGTTGGCTTTAGTCGCGTACTTCTTAGCCGACCGTATCGTCAGGCGTGGGCGAGGGGTCGGGAGTGGGCGTAGGCGTAGGCGTAGGCGTAGGCGTGCCGCCATCGCCGCCGGTCGAACCACCAGTGGAGCCACCCGTCGAGCCACCGGTCGTACCGGTGCCGCCGGTGGTGTCGCCGCCCGTGGTCTCGGTGGTCGTGGTCGTCGTGGTAGTCGTTGTGGTGGTTTCCTCTTCCTCTTCGTCCTTGTCCTTGTCGTCGTTCTCCGACTTCTTGGTGTTGTTGGTGCCGTAGAACTTCCAGACGCTGTTGTTCTTGTAGGTGGGCGCCGTTCCGGTCGCAAACTCCTCGCGCTCGGTACCGGTCAGAACGGTGTTCATAAACCGCTTAAAGACAGGCAGGTTGGTGCTGTCGCCCAGCAGGTCCGTGCCGTACTTTTGGATGGGGATCTCGCCCGCGGAATAGCCGGTCCACAGGGCGCACGCCAGCTGCGGGGTATAGCCGCAGAACCACAGGTTGGTGGTGTTGTCGGTGGTGCCCGTCTTGCCGGCATAGGGCTGGTTGACGCTTAGGGCACCGGCAGCGCCCGTACCGCCGCCCTGCATGACGCCGGACAGAACATCGGTGACCGCGGCGGCCTCGCCCTCGGTAAGCACCTGTGAGGGATTGTCAGTGTGCTGGTACAGCACCGAGCCGGTACGAGAGTCAATCTCGGTGATGGCGATCGGCTGGCGATAGTAGCCGCCATTGGCAAACGTCGCGTAGGCGGCGGCCATCTCGAGCGGCGAGATCGAGCCGGTGCCGAGCGTCATGACGGGAACGTCCTCGATGTTGTCCTTGGCGGGATCGATGCCGAGCTTTTTGACGAGCGAGATGATCTTGCTGTTGCCGACGGCTTCCGCCACCTGGATGTAGCCGGTGTTGGAGGAGTATGCCGTCGCCTGCTTAAGCGTGATGTTGCCATAGCTATGGTTGGCGTAGTTTTGGACCTCGGTCGTGGTGCCCTTGGCCTTGAGCGGCGAGTTGCAGTTGAGGGTGACGTTGGGGTTCATGCCGTTTTGGATGGCAGTTGCCAGCGTAAAGGCCTTAAAGGTGGAGCCGACGGGACGCTTGGCCGTGGCATGGTTTACGTGGTTCTCGTCGGCGTTGTAGTCGTAGCCGCCCACCATGCACTTGATGTAGCCGGTCTTGGGGTCGACGACGACCATGCCCATGTCCAGGCCGTCGAGCGAGAGCGTGTCGAGCTGCTCGCGAACGGCATTCTCTGCCACCTGCTGCATCGTGGGATCGATGGTGGTCTTGACGGTCAGACCGCCCTTAAAGAGCACGTCGGTCGAGAACTCCTGCTCCAGCAGCTGCTTGACGTAGGAGACAAAGTAGGGCTGCGAGTAAACGTCGACGCCGCTGCCCGAGATTTCGGTCACGTTGAGGGTGATGGGCTCGGCCTGTGCGGCATCGTGCTCCTCCTGGGTGATGTGGCCCAGGCGCAGCATGTTGTCGAGAACCTTGTTGCGGCGAGACAGTGCCAGATCGGGATTGACCGTGGGGTCGTACTGCGAAGGCGAGTTGGGAAGGCCGATGAGTAGCGCGGACTCGCTCAGGGTGAGGTCGGCGGCGCTCTTGGACAGATAGGTCTCGGCTGCGGCCTCGATGCCGTAGGCGCCGTGGCCGTAATAGATGGTGTTGAGGTACATCATGAGGATCTCGTCTTTGGAGTACATGTCCTCCATCTTGATGGCGATGTAGGCCTCGCGCACCTTACGCTCAATGGTCGAGTCGAATTGCTCCTCCTGCAGGATGGTGTTGCGCACAAGCTGCTGGGTGATCGTCGAGGCGCCTTCGTGCCCGCCGCCGAGGGTTGCCACCGCAGCACGCGCGATACCCCACAGGTCGATACCGCCGTGCTCGTAGAAGCGCTCGTCCTCGACGTCAACGGTGCCCTGCAGCACGTAGGGGGAGACCTCGTCCTTGGTGATAGACTTGCGGTTTTGCGTGTAGAAGCTCGCGATCTTGTTGCCGTTGCAGTCGACGATCTCGGTGGGCTCGCTCACCAGATACGCGTTGGCGTCGGTGTAGTCGGGCAGATCGGACAGCCAGCGGTTGACGTTGCCGACCATGCCGATGCCAAATGCCACGCCCGCAATCAGCAGAAAGCCCAAAAACGAGAGCAGGATTATGGGCAGAGCATGCGTCTTTGAACGGCTGCGTCCCTGTCGTTGGCGAGGACCCATATATTGACCTCCAGGTATGTCGTGCCGGACGGTGGATGTGCCGTCGGGGCAGGATGGACATAAGTTATTACACGATAAACCAAACGGGGCGCGCGAGGCCTCGTGTATGCTGGAAGACGGCATTTTTCAGAGTGAATGCATACCTTGGTAAGGAGTTTGTCGATGGCGATTCGGACGATGGGGCCGAGCGGACAATACGAGACTGGATTGGATGCTGCCGGTGCGGCGCTGCCCGAGCTGCTGGCGCCGGCGGGCGGACTCGACCAGATGCTTGCGGCCATCGCCGCGGGTGCCGATGCCATCTATGCGGGGTTGGGCGGCTTTAACGCCCGTGTGAGCGCCCATGGCTTTACGGATAACGAGTTTGCGCGCGGCTGCGCCGTGGCGCATGCCCATGGCGTGCGTGTGTACGTAACGCTCAACGTGTTCGTGTTTGACGATGAGTTGTCCGACGCGGTGGCGTTGGGAGCTCATGCACTGGAGCTGGGCGCCGATGCTCTGATTGTCGCCGATGCCGGGTTGGCCTGCGCGCTGCGCGCGGCGATTCCCGGGGTCGAGATTCACCTGTCCACGCAGGCGGGCGCTCATAGCGAGGGTGCCGTGCGGCTTGCCGCCGATGAGCTGGGGGTCGAGCGCGTGACGACGGCACGCGAGCTGACGGTCGACGAGATTGCCTCCTTGTGCGGTACGGGCGTGCCTATCGAGGTGTTCTGCCACGGGGCCATCTGCATTGGCTACTCGGGTGCTTGTGAGTTCTCAGCCCTGAGACGCGGGCGCTCGGCGATGCGCGGGGAATGCACACAGCCGTGCCGTCTGGCGTACGACCTGGTGGACGAGGCGGGACAGAGCGTTGTCGCCGTCGAGGGAGATCGCCTGCTGTGCCCGCGCGACTATCTGGGTATTGCGCATCTGCCCGAGCTTGTAGATGCCGGCGTGGCGTCGCTCAAGATCGAGGGGCGCATGAAGAATCCCGACTACGTCTTTAACGTGGTGCGGGTGTGGCGCCGGGCGCTCGATATGCTGTGCGACGGCGCGTGGGACCCCGGTGCCGTGGAAGAGCTTGAACGCGAGCTGGGCCGGTCGTTCAACCGCGGGTTTACCGACGCGTATCTGCGGGGGCGTTCGGGCGCCGAGCTTATGAGCTTTGAGCGTGCGATCAACCAAGGTGTGCGCGTGGGACGCCTGGTGGCCGTTGGCCACGAGGAAGTGACCGTCGAGCTCGATGCCGCCGTGGCGGCGGGTGACACGCTCGAGATTCGGTTCTATCCGGGTGCCGACGCGCGTCCCGATGTGCCCAAGCGCTGGCCGCAGGTGCCCTGCCCGGTGGATGCCGCAGCGGGGAAGCGCGTCGTCGTGCATTGCAAGCGTAAGGTGGACGCGGGCTGCGAGGTGTACCTGATTCGCAGTGCCGGCGTGCTGGGGCAAACGGCAACGGTGTTGGAGCGCATGCGGGCCGAGGCAGATGCGATTGCGCCCGTTGCACGTGCCGTTGAGGTACTGCCCTTTGAGGACGTTGCGGTGGATGGCGGTGCGTCGACGGAGTTGGTGGAGTGCACGGCTCCCGCTCGCATGGTTTTTGCTTGGCAGCTGATGGATGCCGACCCGCGCGGAGAACTCGATTTGTCCGACGCCGTTGTGGTGCTTGACGAGGTGTGCCGCACGGGTGACGCTGACCGGACCCGCTCACTGATGCAGCGTGCCGGGCGCGTTGTCTGCCGCAACCTGGGACAGGTGGTGATCGCTCGCGAGCTGGGCGTGACGTTTGACGTGGCGGCGCCGGTGTTCTGCGCGAATCGGGCCACGCTTACCTGGCTGCGCGGACTCGGTGCGGGGCGGGTGTACTTGCCGGCCGAGTTGCTCGGCAATGATGCGGAGCGTATTGCCGAACTGGCTGCTGAACCCGGCGTCTGGGGTCCGGTCGACGCCGACTGTTCCGAGCTTATGGTGTGCGAGCACTGCCTGCTGACCGCCGAGGGCGTCTGCGCTACCGATGCGACGGGACAGGTCCGTTGCCGCGACTGCTTGCGTCGTCGGCAGGTGCGCTATCTGGTCGAGCGTGACGGTACACGTCTGTCAGTTGCCATCGACGCGTGCGGCAGGACGAGGATTTTCCTGTCGTAGGTGCCGCGTCGCGTCAGTTTGTTATCATATGAGAGTTTATGGACTTCCAGCACCGCCGTATCCGGTGAGGGTGCTATAGCAAAAGGAGGATACCCAATGCTGTCTGTTGACGAGCAAATGCGTATCATCACCTCGGGCGCCGCGCAGATCGTTCCCGAGGCCGACCTTCGCAAGAAGCTTGAGAAGGGCGAGCCCCTCAACATCAAGCTCGGCGTCGACCCCACCAGCCCCGACCTGCACCTGGGCCATGCCGTGCCGCTGCGCAAGATGCGCCAGTTCCAGGACCTGGGCCACAACGTTACCCTCATCATCGGCAACGGCACCGCGCTGATCGGCGATCCCTCGGGCAAGAACTCCACGCGTCCGCAGCTTTCGCAGGAGCAGATCGAGGCCAACGCCGAGACCTACGTGAGCCAGGCCATGAAGATCCTGGACCCCGAGAAGACCACCATCGTGCACAACGGCGATTGGATCCTTTCGATGGATCTGGCCGGCCTGCTGCAGGTGTGCTCCAAGTTCACCGTTGCCCGCATTCTTGAACGCGACGACTTTACTAAGCGCTACCAGTCTCAGACGCCGATCGCCCTGCACGAGTTCCTGTACCCCGTGATGCAGGCCTTCGACTCCGTTCAGATCAAGGCCGACGTGGAGATGGGCGGCACCGACCAGCTCTTCAACCTGCTCGCTGGTCGCGAGCTCATGGAGAAGATGGGTATGGAGCCCCAGATCGCGCTCACCATGCCGCTGCTCGAGGGCACCGATGGCGTTCGTAAGATGTCCAAGTCCTATGGCAACTACATCGGCCTGACCGACGCCCCCAAGGATATGTTCGGCAAGACCATGTCCATCCCCGACGAGATGATCGGCAAGTACTATCGTCTGGCCAGCTCGCTCACCCCGGCCGAGGTCGACAAGATCGACGCCGCCCTGGCCGATGGTTCTGCCGACCCCTACGAGCTCAAGCGCGCTCTGGGCCGCGACCTGTGCGACACCTACCACGGCGCCGGTGCCGGCGACGAGGCTCAGGCCGAGTTCGACCGCGTGTTCAAGGAAGGCCAGCTCGCCGACTTCCCCGAGAAGCACGTTGAGCTGACTGTTAACGACGAGGGCCAGATCTACCTCGCCGGCCTGCTCAAGGACTTGGGTCTTTCGGCGAGCGCCGGCCAGGCTCGTCGCGATATCGACGGCGGCGGCGTCAAAATCAACGGCAAGGCCGTGGCTCCCAAGAGCTATAACATCGATCCCAGCGCCCTCAAACTGGGCGACACCCTCTCCGTGGGCAAGCGCAAGGGCTTCAAGCTTATTTAGTTACGCGGTTTTACCAAACCGCGTAACCGGTCGACGCTGCAAACCCGCCAGCGCGGCAATCTGCCTTTCAACTTCGGCGGCATGACCAGAAGGTCAATGCCGCCTTGTTTCAAGGCACCTTGCTCGCTCTGGCGGGTTTTCTGTCGTTGCCAAGACATCGGCGTTGCCTTGGTCGCAAGTAGTCATTGGGGACGTTCTTTAATGACTAGTCGTTTAAGAACGTCCCCAACGACTACTTTTGGACGCTTACCGTTAAGCGGAGGGGGTGTATTCCTGATCCTCCGTTTGGGCATACAATGGCTATTGGTTTGCTGCGGTGAAGGTCTGTCCGCTCCGCAGCTTTTTTCTACGGTTAAAGGAGTATGTATGTCCGTTGAGGTCATGAGGTCTGTGATCGATGCTGCCGAGGGGCGCGTGCCTGTCGACACGCTGTTTACCAATGCGCAGATCGTCGACGTGTATGGCCAGCGTGTGGCGCCCGGTAGCGTTGCCGTCAAGGACGGTGTGATCGTCGGCGTGCTCTACGATGGTCGCGACGATGCCGCTGGCACCTACGAGGCAACTGAGGTCATCGACTGCCAGGGTCGCTATCTCGCTCCCGGTTTTATTGACGGGCATTTGCATATCGAGTCTTCGAACATCCGTCCCGCCGAGTATGCTCGCATGGCCGCGACGCGCGGTACTACCACCGCCATTGCCGACAGCCACGAGATTGCCAATGTTGCCGGTCTCGACGGCTTGCGCTTTATGATCGAGGACGGCCGCCGCGCACCCATCTCCATCAAGTACATGATGCCTTCGTGCGTGCCCGCACTGCCCGACGAGCAGGCCGGTGCCGTTATTTCTGCTGCCGATATGCAGGCGTTTTTTGCCGAGCACCCGGGCGACGTTTTTGGCCTGGGCGAGATGATGAACCTGCCGGGTGTCTTTATGGCCGACCCCGAGACCTGTGCTCGCATCGATGCTGCCAACCAGACGCCGTCCAAGCAGGTCGACGGCCATGCGCCGCTCGTTGCTGGCAAGGACCTCAACGCCTATGCCGCGGCGGGCATTATCGCCGACCACGAGTCGACGATTCCCGAGGAGGCGCTCGATAAACTGTCCCGCGGCATGTATGTGATGCTGCGCGAAGGTACGTGTAGCCACGACTTGGCCAACCTGTCGCCGATGCTGCTAGAGAATCCCGCGCGCGCCCGCCGCTGCTGCTTTGCGACCGACGACCGCGCCCCTTCCGATGCGCTTGCGACCGGCATGATCGACAATGCCTGCCGCGTGGCTATCGACGCCGGTATTGACCCCGTGGTCGCTATCTCTATGGCGTCCCTCTCCACGGCCGAGGCGTTTGGCCTGGACCACGGTTGCCGCGACCCACACGAGCTGCGTGGTGCGATTGCCCCGGGCAAGCGTGCCGACCTGCTGGTGCTCAATGACCTGACGTTTGCCACGGCTCCGCATCGCGTGTATGCCGCCGGCGCGCTCGTGGCACAGGACGGCACTTTTGTGGGCGAGATTGCACCCGAGATGGCCGAGGTCGCGGCCCTTGCCGATGAGCTGCGCGCCTCCGTTAAGCTGCCGAAGCTTTCGCTCGACGTATTCAACTATGCCTTTAAGCCGGGCGAGGCCGTGATTGACGTGGTGCCGGGCAAGGCCATCACGGGCATGGTTCGCCCCGAGAACACCGAGGGCCTGCGCCGCATTATGCTGATCGAGCGCCACGGCCGCGGCTTGTCACTGCAGGCCGAGGGGGCCGACGGTGATGGCCCTGCGGGCCTGGGTCTTGTTGGCAAGCACATTGGTCGCGGCTGGGTGCGTGGCTTTACCATTACGGGCGGTGCCATCGCCTCGACGATCGGCCACGACTCGCACAACGTGTGCGTGGTGGGCGACAACGCGGCCGATATGATGGCTGCCGTTGAGGCCGTGGGCCAGGGCGGCCACGTGCTGGTGCGTAACGGCGAGGTCGTGGCGCGCATTCCGCTGGCGCTCGGTGGCCTTATGAGCGAAGGCACGGCCGAGGACGTTGCCGCGCAGCACGACGACTTTATGGTCAAGGCACGCGCCATGGGTATTGAGCCGCCGCTCGACCCCATCATGGGCATCATCTTCCTGCCCCTGCCGGTTATCCCGACGCTCCGCATCCGCCCCGAGGGCATGTTCGACGTTACAACCTTCACCTACGCCGACTAGTCATCGGGGTGGCGTGTCGCCTGACGCCGCGACCGTGAGACCTCTGGCATGTGTGAGCTATTTGCCAGGTCCTTGTAACGTTTGCGCCCGCAGGGTCTTATCTGAGCTCCCTTTGGGTACGTTGGAATCGGATACACGTTCGATTCCAACAAGTCCGAAGGGAGCTTTTCTATGTTTAAACTGATTGCATCCGATATGGACGGCACGCTGCTTGATGAGAATAGCCGGGTACCGCCCGAGACATATGAGCTGATTGAGGCCCTGCGCGAGCACGGCGTGCATTTTGCTGCGTCCTCGGGCCGCCGTTACGACCGCCTATGTGAGTTCTTTGCGCCCGTGGTCGACAAAATGGACTTTGTCGCGGCGAATGGTGCGCAGGTCTATGCAGAAGGGGTCGAGGTCGATCGCGAGGTATATTCGCATCTCGCCGTCCGCAAGCTCGCGCGCACGGTCAAGATGTTTCCTAACATGCATCTGGCGCTCTTTGATCGCACCAAGTCCTTTTTGCTCGACGACGAGGACAAATTTGTCCGCGAGATCGACAAAGATCTGCCCAACGCCGAACGCATTTGGGGACTGCCCGATCCGCATGTGAATATCATCAAGGCATCGATTATCTGCGATGACGGCAACGTGATGGACAACGCCTACGTGTTGCAGCGCGAGCTGGGCGACCTGTTCTCTTTCGCGCCTTCGGGCAACGCGTGGATCGATGCCATGCAACCCGGTGTGTCGAAGGCCTCGGGCATCGCACAGCTCATGGAGCACTATGGCGTCGAACGCGACGAGGTCATGGCGTTTGGCGACTCGATGAACGACTACGAGATCATTCGCTTTGTCGGCACGGGCTGCGCGATGGAAAACGCGCGCCCCGCGCTCAAGGCGGTGGCCGATCGCGTGGTGGGTCGTAACCGCGACCACGCCGTCCAGCAAGAACTCCGCCGTGTTCTGGAGAGCCTTGCTTAATCCAGCAGTTAGGGACGTTCCTTTTCTGCCGGGTTGCTGCTGCTAGGCGAGGGCGGCCATGATGGTGCGGGCGACGCCGTCGTGGTCGTTGTCGTATTCGGTGATGGCGTCGGCGGCCTCGCGGTCTTCGGGCTCGCCGTTGATCATGGCCATGCCGTGGCCTGCTGCCTGCAGCATGGGAATGTCGTTGATGTTGTCACCGAAGGCCCAGGCGTCGGCGAGAGACTCGCCCAGATGCCCACATAGCAAAGCCAATGCCGTTCCCTTGGTGGCTCCCTCGCCCATGACCTCGATATTCATGGCGTACGAACGCGTGACCTCGATGCCTTCGAGCGTGTCGAGCGCTGCCGCGATGGCGTCGCGATCGGCTGGGTCGTGCCAGTACATGGCGATGCGTTCGAGTGTCTCGACCTCGTCGATCTTGCTATCGATATCCATGTCGATCGGTGTTCGTGTGCGCTTGAGCGAAGCCGCGATGTGAGGATCCCCGCCACAGAATTCGTCCAGGCGCGTGTAGAGCGAGCGGGGGAGGAAACACTGCCCGTCCGCGAAGATATCGAAGGTCACATCGTGGCCGGCGGCAATGCTATGGACGCGGTGGGCGATGGCGCGGTCGAGCGGTTGGCTCAAAATGCGCGTAGCACGTGAGACATCGGTAGGCGTACCGTCGTCGAGCTGCCAGACGCTGGCACCGTTGGCGCAGACTGCGTAGTGTACGGCGGGGTGGGCGAGGATGGGCTCAAAGACGCCCGACAGCGGGCGCCCCGTGCAGGGCACAAACTCAATACCGCGGCGCGCAAGCTCGTCGAGCATCGCCCAGGTGGCGTCGCTCATCTGCTTATCACTCGTCAGCAGCGTTCCATCCATATCGGAAAACACAATCATTCGCTGCGATCCTTTCTACTGTCATAAAAAGCGTGGCCGAGGGCGGTGATGCCCTGGCCACGCTCGGGTTCTATAACGGTCCGCGTCCTAGCGATCGGCGAGCGGCTTGTATTCCAGCGGCTCGATAACCGGGCGATACGCGGGACGGATGATGCGGTGCGCGCAGAAGAGCTCTTCCATGCGGTGCGCCGACCAGCCGGCCATACGGGCGACGGCGAACAGCGGTGTAAAGAGCGTCTCGGGCACGCCGAGCATTTTGTAAATAAAGCCCGTGTACAGGTCGATGTTGGCGCAGATGGGCTTGGTCATGCCGTGGTCGCGCATCACCTGCGGGGCCAGGCGCTCGATGCGCTCGATGAGCGCGAACTCCTCGCCCAAGTCCTTCTTGGCGGCAAGCGAGCGCGCGTAACGGCGGCAGACCTCGGCGCGCGGGTCGCTCAGCGTATAGACGGCGTGGCCCATGCCGTAGATGAGGCCGGTGCCGTCGAAGGCCTGCTTGTCGAGGATCTTGCCCAGGTAGGCCGCGACCTCGTCCTCGTCCTCCCAATTGGAGACATGCGCACGGATGTCCTCGTGCATGGACACGACCTTGGCGTTGGCGCCGCCGTGGCGCGGGCCCTTGAGCGAGCCGATGGCC
The DNA here is from genome assembly GCF_003470325.1 of Collinsella sp. AM24-1. Lineage (NCBI taxonomy): Bacteria > Bacillati > Actinomycetota > Coriobacteriia > Coriobacteriales > Coriobacteriaceae > Collinsella > Collinsella sp. AM24-1. The sequence goes on from NZ_QRHM01000010.1 coordinate 40,054, forward strand.
GCGGCGTAGGCGGAATACGGGTCGGTGGCCGAGGAGGACAGCACGCGGCAGGCAAACGTGGAGTTGTTGCCGCCGCCGTGCTCTGCATGCAGCATGAGCATCACGTCGAGCAGCATGGCCTCATCGCGGGTGAACGCCATACCGCCGCGGAGCACCTGTAGGATGGTCTCGGCGGTGGAGAGGCCGGGCGTGGGGTGCGGCACGTGAACCTCGGAGCCGCGAAGCTTGGCGATCGAGGCCATGTGTGCGAAGGCGGCGATGCGCGGGAGACGTGCGAGCATGGAAATAGCCACGTCGATCTCATGCTCGGGCGTAATCACGTCGGGCTCGGCATCGAAGGCGTAGAGCAGCAGCACGGCGCGCTGGAGCACGTTCATGATGCTCGACGACACCGTGGTCATGGGGAACTCTTTGACGTATTCGTCGCTCAGATGCCTAAAGGCGCCCAAGCGCTCGCAAAAACCGTCGAGCTCCTCTTTGTTGGGCAGCGAGCCCGTGATAAGCAGATAGGCGACTTCTTCGTAGCCATAGCGATTCTCGGCCTGGGCATTGTTGACCAGATCCTCGATGCTATAGCCGCGCAGCGTGAGCTTGCCCTGGTCAGGCACGACTTTGCCGTCGACCTTGTTGTAGCCGTGCACATCCGAGATACGAGTGAGGCCCGCGACCACGCCCGAGCCGTCGGCATTGCGCAGGCCGCGCTTGACATTGTGCTCGACAAACAGGCCCTCGTCATAAGGGTCGGTCGGCAGGCCGTGGTAGAGGTTTTCGCTCTCAGACGAAATCTGGCGGCTTGCTTCGTAATCCAGAACCAGGCGGCTCAAGTGGTCATCGAAGCGGTAATAGATTTTCTTGGCGTCGTAGGCCATGCGCGCTCCTCTCTGGGCCGCATCGGGGTGACTTGCATGGGCATGCGCGCGTCAGGCTATCCCCAGCGGCTTGCTCGCTACAGGCGGTACATAAAGTTAAAGACGTCCTCGCGCTGGATAGACACATTGACGCCCGAAAGCTCGCCGGCCTCGGCCAGGGCCTTCTGCAGCTCGGCAAAGTCGAGCTTGGACTCGGCGGTATCGGCCAGCATGGTCATGGTGAAGATGTCCTCGATAATGGACTGCGTAATGTCGCGGATGTCGACGTTGGCCTCGCCCAGAACGCGGGTGACGCCGGCGACGATGCCGGGGCGGTTCTTGCCAAGGACGGTGATGACGATACGGGAGGACGAGATCTCGGCCATGGGAAACCCTTTCGCGTGGTTGCGGCGCGCGCGGGGCGCTCCGCTACGGTACAGTGTTCATCATTGTACCTGTCTGGCGCAAAAAAGGCGCGCTCGCTGCGGCGTTACATGCCTGCAACATGAGCGTAAGGGGGAAGGCCGTACGGGGAAGAGCCGTCTGGCGCGTGTCCGGCTCGCGTTGGGTTGATTTCCGATCTCAGCCGAACACATTGAGCGGACAGGCCGTTCCCGCAGTCAGCCGAACGCCTCCGACGGCTGATTCCGAACTGGAAGCGGAGGGCATCCTCGCCCTTCGGTAGGGGATACCGCTCCGCGGCGCATGCCGCGGGCGGCGCCCCTATCGGACCACCGTGACCTCAGTTGGGATGGGCCCAGCACTGCCGCGTACTCGGTGAGCTAGAGCCAACTGTTCGTCTTCACGTCGCGTATGGCGATATTTCGGTCGTCCGGCTCGGTGATGCCGTAGCCGAACGCCTGGAGCGTCTCGATGGACTCCTGGATCCTCTGTTGGAACATGGGACCCGGATCGACCCTCGGCCCGAGGTGCCCGCGCCAAAGGCACGGCGTGGCGCGCAGCATGTTATGGATTTTGGAGATGGGCTCGATGTCGGCGTAGACGTTGAGCGTCGCCATGGCGTCCTTGTGGCCGAGGATCGATTGGAGCGCCTTGATATCGCCGCCTTGGCGGATCCACTGCGTTGCGAACGTGTGGCGAAGGCCGTGGAACGTGATCAGCTCGTCGTTGGTGCCCATGAGGCCGTTGGTCTCCGAGAACGTCTTGAACGCCCTGCGGATATAGCTTGTCGTCGCGAAGGTCGCGCCCGGTTCCGACAGGATGTAGCAGTCCCCGATCTCGACCGCCCCGGTAAGGCCGCGCAAGCGCAGCTTTCCGCAGTCGATCTCGTGGGTCTCCTTCAGGAAGGGGAGTAGGCCGACCGGGTCGATGGGGATACCCCTGGCGTCATGGGTCTTGGTGTCCTTGATGAACGAACCCATTCCCTTCGCGTACGCCACCGAGTGTCTGATCGAGATCAGGCCCGTCTCGAAATCCACATCGCACCACCGAAGGCCGCAGACCTCGCCGATTCGCATCCCCGTGTGCAGGGCGAGTACGACCGCCCTCTAATCCTCGGCGGACCAATCGAGTCCGAACTCCTTTCGGGCATCCTCTTCGCTCATGACTTCGAGAAGGTCTCCGGGTTGGCAACGAAGGGCGAGGCATAGCTGCTCGAGTGTGTTGAAGCGAATGCCGCGAATATGCCCTTTTTTAATACGGGACAGGTTCACGGGCGTGGTTCCAATCCTTTCGGCAAGTTCGTTCGAGGAAATCTTTCGCTCGGCCATGATCTTGTCGAGGCGAACAATTACGGGCATGGCGTTTCCTTACGCAATCTCGTCGGAGTCGAGGTACAGCTCTCGGGCGTACAAGAAGAGCTGGGAAAGCATGAACAGGACGATGCCGAGAACCAGAGAGGTCCAATCGAATGATGAAGCGATCTCTTGGGCGCCGACGGCCCCCTCGCCGCCAAACATCGAAACGGAGGTTTTGAGTGAGCCGGCGTAGAGGCTGGTGGCAGCTTGAACAACGAAGAGAATGCCGAGCACCTTCAAGCATGTCGCAGACCCTTTCTTGAAGGGGTCTCCGCTCTTGATCGTCCACACGAGAACGGCGCTGAGGATGGTCGTAGCGATACCGATGACGGCAGGGACCAATGTCGAGATCGCAAGGGCTGGATACGCGGGGGAGTCTGCAATTACAGGGTTGTCGAGCACTTCGATTGCTGGCTTTAAGGAGAACGCCACTTGTGCGATGGCGGTGGCGCAAAGGGTCGCAGAGGCTATCGCACATGCGATGCGGAAGGAATGAAGCCGGGGAGTGCGATTGTCGGAACTCATAATAACCTCCGAAGAATTTAAAAAACTCAGGTTACTTTTTAACAGTTTATGTTAAATTGACTTTGCCGGCAAGTAATAAGGGCCGAGCATTTTGTTCGGCCCCTCTGTTCCGACTGGATGAGGTTAAGGTTGGCGATGAATATGCTCAAAATCTCGAAGGCGATCTTTAGGTCGCTTCTCTCCTCCAGGTCGCTCTGTGTTGTCGTTGTTGCGTTGATGGTTCTTTGTGCTCTGCCCGTCTTCAGGAGCGCGGCTGGCATCGACGGACGGGTCGAATACCTCGAGTCGGGAATAACCCGTGTTGAGCAGGAATTGTCAGCATCCTATGCGGATGCGCTTGTGAATGCGGGGGAGGACGGTGTCTATACCTCTTCATCAAGCATGCCCGCGCTTCTGTACCCTCTTGCCGCGGGACGTCTTATCTTGGCACCGCTCTCTCCCCTACTTCCGTTTCTGCAGATATCGGATGGAGAGTACACCTATTATGACGGATCGAAGGAGTACTTGCTATGGGTCGCAACGGCCGTTGCCGTCTCGTTCCTTGCCGCACGTCTTAACAAACGTGAAAAGCTCATCATCCAGGCGCCGATGGGCGAGCTGGGTAGACTTGTTGCATCGAGCGTATGGGCGAGTGTTTTTGCAATGCTTGCCGTCCTCGCCATCAATCTTCCAGGGATAATCGCCGCGCTTGTGAAGAATGGCCCGGGCTCGCCGTTCTATCCGATAGGCTACATTCAATATGCGACTCCGGTTATCAAACCGGCTTGGCTGGTGTTCGCGCAGACGGCCATCTTGCAATTCTTGGTGGCAGCGTTCATCTCGCTTGTCGTTCACCTTGCCGTGAAGATTGCCAATAACCCTACGCTTGGAATCGTGTTCGTATGTGCCCTGATGGGGGTGACGATGGTTCCCGGGTATTACGGAAGATCCATCGCTTTACGTGAGTTCGCCCTGTTGAATCCCCTTACGTATGCGAACACTGAGTTGACCGTCGGCGCCTATAGCCCGTACCCGACAACGCAGATAGTGAATCTGCCTGGACTTTGCTTCGAGCGTGGCGCGATTGCCCTCGTATGCGCAATCGGGATCGAGGTGCTGGCAATTAGCCTGCTTTGCGTTGCTGGAAAGAGCGGCTGCGCGCGCCCGATATCCCCGATTTGTCTTGAGAGAGGTTCCTTCGCTGCATCGAGAACGGCAACTCGTTCGAGCGCTTGTGCCTCCGCCGTTGCATACGTAAGAACGATGGGGAAACTGCTCCTGCGTTCTCCTACCCTCGCCGTATGCGCGATTGCAATGTCGGCGACGATGCTGGCCCCGGCTCTGGTCGAGATGTTTCCTGACGCTGATAACGTTTCCGCTGTTCGGTATAGGGATGGGGAGCTCCGTTCAATAGATCGGTATCTAGAGCAGAACGCTGCGAATATGGACGTCGAGGGCAAAGCGGCCCTGGAAGACATGCGGGATGCTCTTTCGGGTTTCGTGTACGCGCCTATGCCTGCGGAGGGGTTTCGAGGCCTTGCGACGTACGAGCGCGCTCGAGGTGAGCTGGGCGCGGCAGATGCGACTCTCCTGCAATCGATCGGAATCGAGCCGGAGACTCCTTCTCGTGCGGAGGCGCGCGCCCTTCTGCTTGAGTCGATCGCGAGCTTGCCGGACCCCAAGGTTTACGAGTTAAGTACGAAGATGCCCCCATTAATCCTCCTTTCGTATCTCCAGGCAGCGCTTCCCTCCTTATTTTTGCTGTTGCCCGTGGTTGTCACATCGCTCGCGTGCACCCACCTGCAGTGTCGTTCCCTTCTGGTTCTCCAGATCCCCGCAACAGCGCATGTGCGTTTTCTGACGGCTGTTGCGCTGGCTCTCCTGCTTGGCTTGGTGCTGCTTTTGGTGTCGATGGTTCCCGCTGTCGTTGTGTCCGTGATTAAGAACGGTGCGGGTGGATCGGAGTATCCCGTCGCTCTCATTCGGGCGGGAGCTTCGACAACGTCCATGGTGGGGGAGGCGGTGTTGTGCAGTATTCCGTTGCTGGTCATGGCATACGGCGTGATTTCCGTCGTCGCTGCGTTGACAGCAGCGATTAGCCGCAACCCCGTTGTCACCGGAATGGTTTGCGCGGTTCTCTTGGTGTTGGGTTCGTTGAGCGCTCATGTTGAAAGCGTGGGCATGGGCGTCGCGCTGCTGGCTCCATTCGCCTCGTTTGATCCCGCTTCCCAGGTGGGGACGATTGAGTTCCTTGGGCGAGGGACGAACGCGATGCCTTTTGGAGAGGTCGTCGGCGCATCGGGCGCTCTGCTGGTGGTCTTGGGCGCCGTATCTCCGTTGATGGTGCGCCTGAGTGTTCCAAAGATCGAAAGGGGATGATCTCGATGATTGACCTTCAAACGCTGACGATCTCTTATGGAAAGAAGGTGCTCGTAGATTCGGTGAACGCTGAGTTTGCCCCGGGTACGGTCTACGGTCTCGTCGCTCCGAACGGGCATGGAAAGACGACGTTGCTGCGTGCGATGGCAGGTTTGCCGGGTCCTCGCGTGGACGGGAGCATCGTTCTGGATGAGGTGCAGGGTACGGGTGCGAGAGAGGTCCGTTCTATGATCTTCTATGCACCTGGTGAGGGGACGCTGCTGTATCCCGGATTGCGTGCGGAAGATCACCTCAAGATGGTTTGCGATATGTGGCCGCATGCTCGCGATATCGAAGAGATAGTGGAACAAACGCAGATAGGCGAGTTCGCGAAGATGAGGATCCGCACTCTGAGCCAGGGCATGAAGCAGCAGCTTACCCTGGCGATTGCGTATGCGACGGGCGCGCGGTACCTTCTATTAGATGAGCCCATGAACTCGCTCGACCCCAGCAGGGTGGACTTGCATTCCGAGATTCTCAGGAAGCTGGCCGATTCTGGTACGTGCATCATCATGTCATCCCACATCTTGGATTCGGTCGATAGGCTGTGCGATGAGATTCTGTTTTTGAAGGATGGGAGGCTCATTAGAAGCATTCCGCAAGATGATGCTGCGCCGAAGTCTCCTGGATCCCATTTCGCAAAGCCTGCCGGACGCGCCGAGGGTGCGCTAAGCACGTATCGGCGACTCTACGAAAAGGGCGGGTAGAAATGCAAGTTAAAAATCTATGTGGCCAATGTGATACCGTTGAACCCGCATATCGATACCGCTCAGCCATTCGCCTCGCCCCCGTCGCACGTATCTTCATCCGGTCTGTTACTTTTAATCTAACAATTCTTTGAGGAACGTAGGTGCTTCTAAATGTACTGTCGACTTCTTCTCAAACTAATCCTAAGAGACAAGGCCGTATGGATTTGTACGCTCGTTCTCGCTGCAGCCTTTTCCGTCCCCATTGCGTTCAATTCACCCATCTACGGGCCCTTCTTTATGAAACAGGGCATGCAGAGCTTTGTCGACGCATTCAATACGCGCGCGCCCCAGGCCAGCGGCACAGACCTATCTCCAGAGCAGCAAAATGACGCGGAGCTTGCAAGATACGCGAACGCCGCCCTTGCCGCTCAAACCGACGCCGCCTTTCTCGATTCTGCCGAGAGCTACTACGCGCTCATGGGCGAAGGCTTCCAATCCGGGTCCATCGTGGGAGACCGAGAGACCAATGACGCGGCGCTCGCATATTGCCGTGCCCTGAGCAGCTCCGGCATCACGGATATCCCGGCCTCCGCAAACGACCTGCCATTCCTTTCCTTCCTGCCTTACGCCATTGCCACGGCGCCGTCTTTCCTTCCCTTCATCCCCTTCCTTCTCTCGTCGATACTCGTGCTCGGCGCCACAAGGCCCGGGACCCTGGCGGCAAAGGCGCCCGCGCCCAAATTCCGGCGCCTTATCCAGATCGTGTTTTCGATAATCGTCGCGGGGACCGCGATGCTCCTCGCCGGCCTCGCACCCGGGGGCATTTACGCCTCGGTCCTAAACGGCTTCGGGCAAATTGGGTACCCGATCGCCTTCTTCCATGACGGCGCGCTTACCACCACGACCGCGGGAAACGTCTTCACGACCCTGCTTCTCGCGCTGCTTGCGGGCGGAACCTTGATATCCGTTTTCTCCGCCGTCCTATCGACCGCAACGAGGCGCGTCCTCGCAGGCCCCCTTACCTCCGCGCTGCTTGTCGCGGCCCCGGCATTCCCGTTGCTGTCCGATTCGGCGCTGGAGCATAACGCCGTGCTCGGGCTCCTGCCGCTGGCCGTGTTCTCGCCTATCGAGGCAACGGGTTACGTAGGATGCTTCCCGACAGAATTCATTGGCTCCGGTTCAGGCAGCGCATCGATGCTTGCCGTGGCCCTGGCATACGTCGCGGTCCTTTTTGCGGTCGGCGCCGTTGCGGCACGTTCCCCCAAACAGCCTGGACCCGCGAAAAAGCACCATGGGCTCGAGCTTCTGGACGCGAGCGTGGGATACGGGAGCACGACGATACTTTCAATCGGATCGCTTTTCCTGAGCCCGGGAACGGCGGCGGGCCTCGTTGCTCCCAACGGCTCGGGGAAAACCACCCTTCTTGAAGCGCTGTCGGGCCAATTTCCCACCCGTATCCACTCGGGAAGCCTGGCGGCAGACGGAATCAGCCAACGTCGATCAGCCGAATTTGCAGAACTCGTCTACCTGAGCTCTTCGGGCGGCGCGGATCTCTATCCCACGCTATCGGCCCGCGAGCACCTCTCTTTCGTTAGGGAGGCGTGGAAATCGGCCGCCGACATCGACTCGCTCTGCAGCTCCCTCGGAATCTCCCCATATCTCGACAAGCCGACCCGTAAACTCTCGACAGGAATGAAGCAGCAGGTAAAGCTTGCCATGGCGATAGCGACCGATTGCCCGTACCTCATCCTCGATGAACCGCTGAACGGCCTCGATCCGGGAAAGCGGAAAACCTCCTGCGACGCGATGCGCAGCGAGGTGGCGCGGGGACGCAGCGTGCTCATTTCAAGCCATCTGCTCGACGACCTGGCAGACCTCACCAACTCGTTCTACTTCATCGAGGCCGGCACGCTCGTGGAAAAGATCAAGTCGTCCTCGCAGACGCTCAAGCAGGAATACCTCGATACATACGAGGGAGGTGAATGACATGAAACTATTTGAACAGCTGAAGTCCAATGCGTCGCGCATGGCTGTCTACGCCATCCTCGTGGCAACGGCTTTATGCGGAATCGCGGCACCCGTCTATGCGCTCAACGGGGAGAAAGGCGATGTCGAACCCGCGTACATGGCTTCGACGGTTAAAGACCGGTACAAAGCCTTCTCTGGAGACACGTTTTACGTAGCAGAGTACGACACGACCTACCGTCAGCTTCGCTACAACAAGAGATACGAATATCTAGGCGCAAAAGTAATCAGCTATACGTCGGGTTGGTACCGCTCCAGCTATGGACACATAACCCAGTTCAAGTGTAACTACCGCGTGTACAACTAAAGCAACCGGCTGGGACGAGGGGCGACGCAAAAGCGTCGCCCCCGTTTTTAACCATGCCAGCTGAACCTGGTTCAGTTTGGTTGATTTCCGATCTCAGCCGAACACATTGAGCGGAAAGGCCGTTCCCGCAGTCAGTCGAACGTCCCCGGGGCCCTTCTCAGGCCCCGGGGACGGCATTTTCCCAGTTGAAGGAACGGTGGAGATGTGTTTCGATGGGTCAGATTCGTGTCGTTCCGAAAAGACCGTGAACCTTTTGTGGGACGCGCGGCGCCGTGGTACCATAGCCAAGTTTGTTGTCTTGGTCGGAAACCAAGACGCCTTATGCGCTGATCGGTAACCAGCGCCTGACCAATAAGGAGTCCTACCATGAAGCAGGGTATCCATCCCCAGTATGTCGAGTGCACGGTGACGTGCTCCTGCGGCAACACCTTCAAGACGCACGCTACCGTGTCCGAGATGAAGGTCGAGCTTTGCAACGAGTGCCACCCGTTCTACACCGGCCAGCAGAAGTTCGTCGACACCGGTGGACGCGTCCAGCGCTTCGCCGACAAGTTCGGTGGCGCCGCTGCCGCCCAGCTCAAGAAGGCTGAGGAGGCCAAGGCCGCCAAGGCCGCCAAGGCTGCTGAGGCCGAGGCCGCTCGCAAGGCCGCCGCTGAGGCTAAGGCTGCCGAGAAGGCTAAGCGTGCTGCTAAGTTCGCCGAGGAGGCTGCCAAGCAGGCCGCCGAGGCTCCCGCAGAGGCTCCCGTCGAGGAGGCCGCTGCCGAGGCCGAGACCACCGAGGCTGCTGAGTAACTAGCTCGCCGCGGAATCGCTCGCATTCATGGCATAAGGGCCGTGCATCCGTTTGGGTGCGCGGCCCTTTTCTTTTTATTGGTGCAAGCTAACCTGTCCCCGTGGCACCAAATGGCAGAGAGACGGCGTTTGCTCAGATAAAACTTGCCAAAATAAACCTGTCCCATTGTGGCAGGTTGGTCATAGTTATTACGTGGCGGTCGAGGTCGACCGTATAGGCCGCGCCTTGTTTGGCTAAAGTACAATCATCTGTGTTTAACTCGCCCGCAGCTGCACGGCGTGGGCGATGGCCAAAAAGGAAAACCACATGGGATTCATGTCAAAGCTGCTGTCCTTTGGATCCGATAAGGACCTTAAGCGCTACTACAAGATCGTCGACCAGATCAACGGTCTTGAGCCCCAGTTTGAGAAGATGACCGAGGAGGAACTCCGCGGCCAGACCGATAAGTTCCGCGAGCGTTACGCCAACGGCGAGTCGCTTGACGACATGCTCCCCGAGGCCTTTGCCACCGTGCGTGAGGCTTCCAAGCGCACCATGGGTATGCGCCACTTTGACGTGCAGCTCATTGGCGCCATGGCACTGCACGAGGGCCACATCGCCGAGATGAAGACCGGCGAAGGTAAGACCCTCGTCTCCACGTTGGCTGGCTATCTCAACGCTATTGCCGGCAAGGGCGTGCACGTCGTTACTGTCAATGATTACCTTGCCAAGCGCGACTCCGAGTGGATGGGCCGCATCTATAAGTACCTGGGCATGACCGTCGGTCTGCTCCAGAACAACATGCCGCTCGAGCTCAAGCGTCCGGCCTACCAGGCAGACGTCACCTACGGCACCAACTCCGAGTTCGGTTTCGACTACCTGCGCGACAACATGGTCACCCGCCCCGAGCAGCGCGTACAGCGCGGCCACAACTACGCCATCGTCGACGAGGTCGACTCCATCCTGATCGATGAGGCCAGGACGCCGCTCATCATCTCGGGCGCCGGCACCAAGTCGGCCAGCACCTACAAGGACTTTGCGCGCGCCGTGCGCGGCCTGGAGCGCGGCGAGGACGTGTCGCATGACATGCTCACCGCCACCGAGGATGTGGAGCCCACGGGCGACTACGTCATGGACGAGGCCAAGCACACCATTGCCGCCACCGAGCGCGGCCTTAAGAAGATCGAGCGCCGTCTGGGTATCGAGGATATCTACGCCGACCTTTCGGGCCAGCTGGTCAACCACCTGCAGCAGGCGCTGAAGGCCCAGTACATGTTCCATCGCGACAAGCAGTACGTGGTCACCAACGGCGAGGTTAAGATCGTCGACGAGTTTACCGGCCGCATCATGGAAGGCCGCCGCTATTCCGAGGGCCTGCACCAGGCCATCGAGGCCAAAGAGGGCGTGCTCGTGCGCGAGGAGAACCAGACGCTGGCAACCATCACCCTGCAGAACTATTTCCGTCTGTATGACAAGCTCTCCGGTATGACCGGTACGGCACTCACCGAGGATGCCGAGTTCCGCGAGATCTACAAGCTACCCGTCGAGGTCATCCCCTCCAACAAGCCCGTGCAGCGTGTTGACCACGAGGACCTGGTGTACCGCACCATCCAGGCCAAATACAACGCCGTTGCCGACGACGTCGAGCGACGTCACGCCAAGGGCCAGCCGGTCCTGGTGGGCACCGTCTCCATCGAGAGCTCCGAGAAACTGTCGGCCGCCCTTACCAAGCGCGGCATCGCGCACGAGGTCCTCAACGCCAAGCACCACGAGCGCGAGGCCCATATCGTTGCCCAGGCTGGTCGCTATGGCGCCGTGACCATCGCTACCAACATGGCCGGCCGCGGTACCGACATCTTGCTGGGCGGTAACCCCGACGAGCTGGTGCGCGAGCGCCTGGAGTACGAGGGCCTGACCATGGAGGACGTAACGCCCGAGCAGCTTGAGCAGTTTAACGCCGAGGCCAAGGAGACTTGCAAGGCCGAGCGCGAGCGCGTTCTTGCCGCCGGCGGCCTGACCGTTATCGGCACCGAGCGCCACGAGTCCCGCCGTATCGACAACCAGCTGCGCGGCCGTTCCGGCCGTCAGGGCGATCCGGGCGAGACCCAGTTCTACCTGTCGCTCGAGGACGATCTGATGCGTCTGTTTGGCGGCGACAAGATGGACCGCGTCTCCAAGATGATGGTCACGGCTGACATGGGCGACGATATGCCCATCCAGCACAAGATCATCTCCAAGGCTGTCGAGAGCGCCCAGCACAAGGTCGAGAGCATCAACTTCTCCATGCGCAAGAGCGTTCTTGAGTACGACGACGTCATGAACAAGCAGCGCCAGGTCATCTACGCCGAGCGCAATAAGATTCTGGACGGCAAGGATCTGACCGACCACATCACCGAGGTCATGCACGATACCGTGTACCGCTGCGTGCAGGAGTTCTGCACCAAGGACAGTCACGATGGCGAGCGCGACCTGGAGGGCCTGCGCAAGTGGGTTGTGGAGCTCACCGGCCACATCGATACGCCGAAGTTCCCCGACGAGGATTATGAGGCCCTAGCTGCCGATGTCCTGGCTTACGTAGAGAAGTGCTACAACATGAAAGCCGAGCGCTTGGGCGAGGACCTGATGCGCGAGCTCAACACCCAGGTCATGCTGCGCGTCATCGATACCCGCTGGATGAACTACCTGCAGGAGATGGACTACCTCAAGACCGGCATCGGCCTGCGCGGCTTTGGCCAGCGCGACCCGCTGGTCGAGTACAAGACCGAGGCCTACGGCGCGTTCCAGATACTCGTCGACACCATGTACGAGGATTACCTGCGCACGGTTCTGCGCATCGAGATCAAGGCTGCCCCGCGTGTCGTGGAGCACAAGGAGGAGCCCGCGCTCGAGGGTGCGCACTTCTCCGGTCCTGCCGAGGTCGATGGTGACAACGGCGACTCGGTGCTGCGCAAGCAGGCGCAGGTGCAGGCCCGCACGGCTGTCCAGGGTGGTCCGGCTGCCGTCAACAACGGTGGCAAGGTGACCACCTATCGCAAGTCCGAGAGCGACGATCCGTACGTCAACGTGGGCCGCAACGACCCGTGCCCCTGCGGTAGCGGCAAGAAGTTTAAGTACTGCCACGGCAGGAATCGTTAATGGCTGAGGCTTTAGAGGTAACGCCCGCCGAGCTGGACGCGTTTGCGGACCGGCTCGGCGAGGTCGAGTCGTATCTTCATTTGGACGAGAAGCGCACGCGCGTGACCGAGCTCGAGGCCAAAAGCGTGGCCCCCGGCTTTTGGGATGACGCCGACGCCGCCCGTGCCACCATGGAGGAAATCGCGCGCACCAAGGAAGATATCGCTGCCGTGGACAACGCGCGCGGCGAGCTTTCCGATGCCCGCGCCGCGCTGGAGCTTGCCGAGGAGATGGGGGATGACCCCGATGCCGCCGCCCTTCGCGAGGAGGCTACAGCCACGGCTGAGCGCCTGGCCCGTGCCATCGATGAGCTTGAGCTTTCGAGCTGGTTCACCGGTGAGTTCGATCACGGCGATGCCATTGTGACCATCAAGCCCGGACAGGGTGGTCTGGAGGCCCAGGACTGGACCTTCATGCTCTTTAAGATGTACATGAAGTACTGCCAGCGTCGCGGCTGGAAGGTCACGATTAACGACTGCCCCGCTGCTGAGGTCATCGGCATCGATCGCGCGACCTTTACCGTCGAAGGCAAGGATGCCTTTGGCATGCTTCGTGCCGAGGCCGGAGTTCACCGCTTGGTGCGCATTAGCCCCACCGACGACAAGAAGCGCCGCCAGACCACGTTCGCTGGCGTCGAGGTCATTCCCGTACTGCCCGATGATATCGACATCGAGATCAACCCCGATGACATCCGCGTGGACGTGTACCACGCGAGCGGCCCGGGCGGTCAGGGCGTCAACACCACCGACTCCGCCGTGCGCGTGACGCATTTTCCCAGCGGCATTGTGGTTACCTGCCAAAACGAGCGTAGCCAGATCCAGAACAAGGCCGCGTGCATGCAGATCCTCAAGGCTCGCCTGTACGAGATTGAGCTCGAGAAGCGCGCCGAGGCGCTCGATGAGATTCGCGGACCCAAAACCACGATCGGTTTTGGCAACCAGATTCGCAGTTACGTGCTCTACCCGTACCAGATGGTCAAGGATTTGCGCTCGGGCGTGGAGACCAGCAATGTCGAGGCCGTTCTTGACGATGGCGACCTGGACCCGTTTGTTATTGGCTACCATCGCTGGGCCACTGGCAACGCTGACGCAGAGATCCCATCTGCATAAACCGCCCGGTTTATGTGGAAATGGATAAAACCCTCCGAGCAGGGTGGTTTTGTATCCAAAGCAAACCCTGCGCAGGGGTGGTTTTTGTTCGGCGAATCGGTAGAATCGAATACAGCAAGAAGTTCGAAGCGCATCCGTTTGGGTGCGCTTTTTTGAGGGAGGTAGCATGGCATATCGTCTGGACATCAAGCGCATTCTATCGATGAACTTCTTTCACGACCTGCCCCAGATTATGTTGGGGTGCGCTCTGGCCGCTATTGCGACCGACCTGTTTTTGATTCCCAACGGCCTTGCTGCCGGTGGTGTTACAGGCCTTGCCACCATTATCCAGGCGGTCGGCGCATCGCGCGGTCTATCGCTTCCCGTTGGTATTCAGACGATCGTGATGAACGCCTTGCTGTTGCTGGTCGTTATGCGCGAGGGCGGCATGTTCTACGTGGTGCAGACCGCGACGGGCTTTGTGCTGCTGGGCTTCTTTACCGATCTGTTCGCCCCGTTTGTAGCACCTCTGGCGGATGCGGACCTGATGCTCCCTGCCATGTGGGGCGGCATTATTACAGGCATCGGTTACGGCATGGTGCTGCGCGCCGGCGCCAACACCGGCGGCTCGGACACGATTGGCCAAATCATCTCGCGTAATACCTCACTGCCCGTGGGCTCGACCGTCATGGCGATCGATGTTGCCGTATGCGCGCTGTCGGCTCCGGTCTTTTCAATCGAAAATGCACTATATGCAGGCCTTTCGATGGTCATTAGCGGCTACGTGATCGATGCCGTGGTCGATGGTGGCAACAAACGCCGTATGGTACTCATCATCTCGGACAAGTTCCCTGATATCGCTGCCGATATCATGTATGGCCTGGGTCGTGGTTGTACCAAGTTTAAGGCGACTGGCATGTATTCGGGTGCCGAGAAGCCGGTGATCATGGTCATCGTGAACCGTCGAGAGCTCAATACCCTCAAGACGATCGTGCGCGAGCGCGATCCTCACGCCATTGTGACGGTCGCCGACGTTACGGAAGCTTTCGGCGAGGGATTCAAGGACATTAGCGCGTAGGGCCGACCGCGTCCCATCCAAAAGACGTTCACATTGATAAACCGTTTCATCAGCGGTTCTGCCTGCTAAATTGTTCAAATAATGATAAAAACTCTGGTAAAGCCATCAGTTTCCAGCATAATGAATGACGTACGTGCATTACGGCTGTGTTGGGATTACCTTCGGTGCCGTGCGCATTTTGTCTAATGAGGATGAAAGGAAGGCACAATGAGCGACGAAGAGCTCAAAAAGGTTGCCAACGAGGTAAGGAAGGGCATCGTCACCGGCGTGCACGCTGCCAAGTCCGGCCATCCGGGCGGTTCGCTCGGCGCTGCCGACATCATGACCTATCTGTACTTTGAGGAAATGAACGTCGACCCGGCCCATCCCCGCAAGGCCGACCGCGATCGCTTTGTGCTTTCCAAGGGCCACTGTGCACCTGGTCTGTACGCTGTGCTCGCCGAGCGTGGGTTCTTCCCCAAGGAGGATCTTGAGACGCTGCGCCACATCGGCAGCCACCTGCAGGGTCATCCCAACATGAACGACACTCCGGGCGTCGACATGTCCACCGGTTCGCTCGGCCAGGGCGTCTCCGCCGCCGTGGGCATGGCCGTTGCCGCCAAGCACTGGGGCGATACTTATCGCACGTACGCCCTGCTGGGCGATGGCGAGAGCGAGGAGGGCCAGGTCTGGGAGGCCGCCATGTTTGCCGGCAACCAGCAGCTCGACAACCTCTGTGTGATCGTCGACCACAACGGCCTGCAGATCGACGGTCCCGTCGAGGAGGTCAACGACCCCATGCCGCTCGCCGACAAGTTCCGCGCCTTTAAGTTCCACGTGGTGGAGCTTGCCGACGGCAACGATTTCGATCAGATCCGCGCCGCCTTTGCCGAGGCTCGCGCTACCAAGGGCCAGCCGACCGCCATTATCGCCGAGACCCTGAAGGGCAAGGGCGTGTCCTTTATGGAGAACCAGGTTGGTTGGCACG
Source organism: Collinsella sp. AM24-1 (assembly GCF_003470325.1). Taxonomy (NCBI): domain Bacteria; kingdom Bacillati; phylum Actinomycetota; class Coriobacteriia; order Coriobacteriales; family Coriobacteriaceae; genus Collinsella; species Collinsella sp. AM24-1. The sequence goes on from NZ_QRHM01000010.1 coordinate 55,681, forward strand.
GCAAGGCCCCCAATGATGAACAGTTTGAGCAGGCCATGGCAGAGCTCACGGCCGCCGGAGAGGAGCTCTAGGATGGCAGACGTCAAGAAAATCGCCACGCGCGTAAGCTACGGCGAGGCCCTCGTCGAGCTCGCCAACGAGCACGATGACTTTGTGGTCCTCGACGCCGATCTGGCCGCCGCCACGCAGACCGGTAAGTTCAAGGCGGCCTGCCCCGACCGCTTCTTCGATGTGGGCATTGCCGAGAGCAACCTGATGGGCGTCGCCGCCGGTATCGCGACCACCGGTCGTGTTGCCTTCGCGAGTACCTTTGCCATGTTCGCTGCCGGTCGCGCCTTTGAGCAGGTTCGTAACTCCATCGGCTACCCGCACCTCAACGTTAAGATCGGTGCCACGCACGCCGGTATCTCGGTGGGCGAGGATGGTGCCACGCACCAGTGCTGCGAGGATATCGCCCTGATGCGCGTCATCCCCGGCATGACTGTGATCGTTCCTGCCGACGACGTCGAGGCCCGTGCCGTGACGCGCGCCGCCTACGAGTGCGACGGTCCGGTGTACATGCGCTTTGCCCGTTTGGCCTCGCCGGTTATCAACGACCCCGAGACCTATAAGTTCGAGTTGGGTAAGGGCATTATCATGCGCGAGGGCGCCGATGTGACCATCATCGCCTGCGGCCTGATGGTCGGCGAGGCTCTCGAGGCCGCCGAGCAGCTCGCTGCCGAGGGCATCGACGCCGAGGTCATCAACATGCACACCATCAAGCCCATCGATGCCGACCTGATCGTCAAGAGCGCCACCAAGACCGGCCACGTCGTGACCGTCGAGGAGCACTCTGTGATCGGTGGCCTGGGCAGCGCCGTTGCCGACGTCCTGTGTGAGCAGTGCCCGACGCCGCTCAAGAAGATTGGCGTCAACGACACCTTCGGCGAGTCCGGCCCGGGTGCCGAGCTCCTGCACAAGTACGGCCTGGACGCCGCCAACATCGTGGCGACCACCAAGGAGTTCTTGGCATAGAGCAACCACCGCTCAAATCGGCCACAAGCCAATAGCAAATAGACGTAGACAGGGACGCCCTCAAAAAGAGGACGCCCCTGTTTTTATATTTCAGCAAAATCAGTGCCGCATCAAGCAAGGCCTTCTTCGGGAAAAGGGCCCAGTACGGCAACGTGCAATTCAGCCCTCCCAACTTTGTATGTGCAGCACCCCAAGATCACGCGGCGACCCCATAGTAGCCGCAGGCCGCGCACAGGGTTACCTCCCAAATCTTTCCGCAGGACGGAGGCGCCCCCGCAGCGCGAAGCGCGCAGCGGGGGCGCCGACATGTCCGAGGACGATTTGGGAGGTAACCCTGTGCGCAGCCGGTGGGACCAAACCCCGCC
>NZ_QRHM01000010.1:57069-76271 GCF_003470325.1 Collinsella sp. AM24-1
AACCCTGTGCGCAGCCGGTGGGACCAAACCCCGCCATGCTTCTTATGTGCAGTAAAGCTAATGCTGCTAAAATACAAAGCGCTCATGTAGTTTAAACGCACGACGATAAGGAGCACCAGTGGGTAACCACTTCCGTACCTCCGGTGCGGGCGATGATGCCCCCAAGACGCAGACAGGCGTCCAGGGCAGCCGTTTCGCCACTCCGGATTCAGAGGGCCAGCCTGTTGCTCAGGCCCCCGCTCAGCCGGCAGATCAGGCACAGCCGGCATCCGATCCCTTTGCCTACAATCCCACCAGCGATGTCGCGCTTTCCGGCACGGCGGGTTTTGAGCCCGTTCAGGCCGTGACCGCTCGCGTGGAGCAGCCTCAGGCTGGCGCCGCCACGCCGCAGCCTACCATGGCCGGCATTCCCGACCCCATGGCCCCTGCGACGCCGGTTCCTCAGCCTGCGCAGTCTGGCCTCTTTGCCGCTATTCCCGATCCCACGCAGCCTGCTGCCCCGGTGGTCGAGAGCGATCAGGCAGCCGAGGTCGCAAGCCTCGATAGCGCGCTCAACAACCCCGATTTTACGTCGGTGTTTGCGCCCATCGATCCGCAGGCCAGCCGCAAGAAGATGGCCAAGCAGGCCGGTGTCGAGCCCGTCATCCTTATGGAGCATGTCACCAAGATCTATCCGGCACAGCCCAACAAGCCTGCACTCGACGACATCAACATCGAGATCTATCCGGGCGAGTTCGTCTTCCTGGTCGGTCATTCCGGCTCGGGTAAGACCACGCTGCTGTCGACGCTCAACCGCGACGTCAAGCCGACGAGCGGCCGCATTTTGGTTGCCGGTCAGGACCTCATGAAGATCAAGAACCGCAAGGTTCCGTTCCTGCGCCGCCAGATTGGCGCCGTGTTCCAGGACTTTAAGCTTCTGCCGCAAAAGACCGCCTACGAAAACGTGGCGTTTGCCCTGCAGTGCATCGGCAAGCCCAGGGGCGTCATTCGCAGCCAGGTGCCCGAGGTGCTGCGTCTGGTCGGTCTGGCCGATCAGATGGACTCGCTGCCCGACCAGCTTTCCGGTGGCGAGCAGCAGCGCGTTGCCGTCGCCCGCGCTATGGTCAACCGTCCGCCGCTGCTGATCTGCGACGAGCCCACGGGTAACCTCGACCCGGCGATCTCGCTGGGCATCATGAAGCTGCTCGAGCGCATTAACCGCACCGGCACCACCGTGATCGTCGCCACGCACGACCGCGAGATGGTCGATAGCATGCACCGTCGCGTGATCGCCCTCGAGGGCGGCCACGTTATCCGCGACCAGGAGAGGGGAGGCTACGGCAACTATGGCACCAACTAACGTGGGCTACTCCTTCAAAGAGGCAATCAGCCACTTCTTCCGTAACTGGACTACCTCGCTCGGCGCCGTCATCACGATCTTCCTTTCGCTGTTTATCATCGGCCTGTTCATCATGGGCTCCGCGATGCTGAACTCCGTGATCGGCACCGTCGAGGATCAGGTTGTCATCAACGCGTTCATTAGCGATGACGCCGATCAGGCCGATGTTCAGGCTTTTGAGGCCGAGCTTAAGACGTGGAATAACGTCAAGTCCGTGACCTATAAGGACAAGGACGACGCGCTGGCCGAGTATACGAGCAAGATGTCGGGCAACGCCGACGCCACCATGAGCGCGCTCGATGGCCAGAACCCGCTGCCGGCTTCGTTTGCAATTGAGATGGACGATCCGTCCAAGGTCGAGAGCACGGCAGAGAAGCTCAAGAAGAACACCGACTTCCAGAAGATCGCGGATGACGGCGACGTCAACGCGAGCGTGCTGTACGGCCAGGAGGAAGTGAGCCGCCTGTTCCAGGTGACCAACTACATCCGCATCGCCGCCGTGGTGCTCGTTGGCCTTCTGACCTTTATCGCATTCATCTTCATCAACAACACGATTCGCCTGTCCATCACGGCGCGTCGTCGTGAGATTGCGATTATGCGTCTGGTCGGCGCCAGCAACGGCTTCATTCGCGGCCCGTTTATCACCGAGGGCGTACTGCAGGCCATTTTGGGCTCGCTGCTTTCCATCGGCGTTCTGGAGCTGCTGCGCAATCTGATGATTCCGCGTTTGCAGGAGAGCATCGGCTGGATGTCGTTTGCCCTGCCGATGCAGTACTACCTGGTGACCTATGCTGCGCTGATTCTGGTCGGTGTGATTATCGGTCTCTTTGGTTCTGCCATAGCCATGCGCCGCTACCTGCGCGTGTAGGCATGCCTGGAATTCATCCCTTCCAACGGGTCGTCTCTTATGGGGCGGCCCGTTTTTTGATCCCAAGGGAACGGCAGGAAAGCGAATCATTTGGGTAGACTCTTTGGAGTTCGTCATCGATAGCAAGGAGGCGCCATGGGGCGCAATAACAAGCATAAGCGCGGTGCCCGCAATAAGCGTGGGCCGGTGCGCAGCGAACGCCGTCCGAGCCTGACCGGGCGCGTGCAGCTCCATGAGCATGGCGCCTATGTCATAACCGAGAGCGGCGACTACAAGGTTATGGGCCGCGGTAAGCGCGAGATCATGGATGGCGATACCGTTGCCGTGAGCATTAAGAACAGCCCGCACGGTGAGCGGCGCGCCGTGATCGAGGGCGTGGTTGAGCGCGCAGCCATAAGCGTGGTGGGTACGTACCAGACCGCTGGTCCGCTCGGTGTGATCGAGCCGCTCGATTCGCGCCTGAAGGCCGACTTCTTCATTCTGCCCGAGGATACCTCGGCGGATCGTCTGGGCGTCCACCCGGGTGATGCCGTTGTCGCGCGCATTTTGACCTACCCGACGCGCCTGGAATCGGGCACCGTGACGATCGAACGCCGCATTGGCGGAGATGACGCGCCCGATTTGGGCGTTCAATACGTGATGGCGCGTTACGGCTATACCGATAGCTATCCCGAGGCCGCGCTGGACGAGGCCGAGGGACTTTCGCTCGATGTGTCCGCGGCGCTTAAGGACCCGCTCCGCCGCGATCTGCGCGACCGCTTTGTCATCACGATCGACCCGGTCGACGCGCGCGACTTTGACGATGCCATTTCGCTTGAGCGCACGCCCGAGGGTGGCTACAAGCTGGGTGTGCATATCGCTGACGTTTCTCACTATGTGGCTTGGGACGGGCATATCGATCTTGAGGCTCGCCATCGTACGACATCGGTGTATCTGGCCGATCGCGTGCTTCCCATGCTGCCCGAACGCCTGTCCTGTGACCTGTGTTCGCTTCGCCCTGACGAGGACCGTCTTGCGTTTACCGTTGACATTGAACTCGATGCGCAGGGTCGCGTGCGGCATTACGATCCGTACCCCAGCGTGATTCGCTCGCGTGTGCGTATGGACTATGACGGCGCCGAGGCGCTGCTGGTGCGTGCCGGCGCGGTGGAGTATGGGGTGCTGGAGGGTGCGGCCGAGGATGTTGCGGCTGCTGAGGCCTCGCGCGAGGAGGCGCTTGAGCGCGGTCTTGCGTGCGAGGAAACTGCTCGCGGCTATAACGTCGACCTCGGCGATTTCCTTGTCGCCGCCAACGAACTCGCCGAACTTCGCCGTCGTATTCGTCGTGCCCGCGGCTCAGTCGATTTTGACACGGCCGAGATTCGCGCTCTATTGGATGAGGACGGAGTACCCGTGCAGATTGTGGCGCGCGAGCGTTCGTGTGCCACGTCGCTTATCGAGGAAGCCATGCTACTCGCCAACGAGTGCGTTGCAGAGTGGCTGGCAGACCGTGATATCGAGGCCTGCTATCGCGTGCATGAGGATCCGAGCCCCGATAGCCTGCACGGTGCCGCCGTTGCGCTGGCGCAGCTGGGCATCATCGACGATCGCCGTGCTGCCGGTATCGCCCTGGGGAGTCCCGATGAGCTACAGGCTGCAGTTGATGCTGCCGCCGGTACGGCCAACGCACCGCTCGTCAACACGCTGCTTCTGCGCAGCATGCAGCGCGCACTGTACAAGCCGCGCAACGAGGGCCACTTTGCGCTCGCCGCGCCGTGCTACTGTCACTTTACGAGTCCCATCCGTCGCTACCCCGATCTGGTGGTGCACCGCGTGCTCAAACTGCAGTTGGCCTATGAGCAGCTCGGCGGCAAGGACGCCCTGGTCCGTACACCGCGGCTGATCGGCAAGGGGCGCGAGTCGCTGCCGCGCATTCTGCCGCAGATCTGCCGCGCATGCAGCGATGCCGAGCGCGCGGCAGATGCCGCTAGCCATGCGACGCAAAAGATCAAGATTGCCCAGTACTATGAGGATCGCCTGGGCGAGCGCTATGCCGGAACGGTCTCATGGGTCAGCAGCATGGGCCTCTTTGTGCGCTTGGACCTGACGCAGGTCGAAGGCTTGGTTTCGATCAAGAGTCTGGGCAACGAGTGGTTCGAGTTCGACGAGGATGCGCTTACGCTGACGGGCGCCGACACGGGGACTCGCTATGAACTGGGCCAGCGCGTGATTATCGAGGTTTCGCGCGTCAATACCACGCGTGGGCACTTGGACTTTAAGCTTATCCATTAGCCAAATCTCGACTCATGGCGGGAGAGCGGAGGGCGGTCTTTCGGGGCCGCCCTCCGCATTTGGATCATAGCTACCTTGCCGTCCGCTCGGCCGCCCGCTTACCTGCTATTCGAGAGGTAAAACCTACCAAAATAAACCTGTCCCTTTTTGGCAGGTTTACAAGAAAGCGGGGATGAGATGGCGACGGTGTATGGTTATGCGCGGGTGAGTTCGCGCGATCAGAATCTAAATCGGCAGCTGGATGCGCTGGGCGCCTATGGCGTGGGCTCGGCGAATATTTATGCCGACCATGCGAGCGGCAAGGACTTCGATCGCCCGCGGTATCGCGAGCTGCTGCACATCCTGGGAGACGGGGACGTGCTGGTGGTGCTTTCTATCGACCGGCTTGGCCGTAATTACTCCGAGATTCTTGAGGAATGGCGACGCATTACCAAGGAGCTCGGGGTTGCCATTGTGGTGTTGGACATGCCATTGCTTGACACGCGCGCCAGGGCCAGCGGCGCGCCGGATGTGACCAATACCCTGATTGCCGATATTGTGCTACAACTGCTGAGCTACGTGGCGCAGGTGGAGCGCGAGAATATTCATCGGCGCCAGGCGGAGGGGATTGCAGCGGCGCGGGCGCGAGGGGTCCGTTTTGGTCGACCTCGCAAGCCGTGCCCTCCTCAGTTTGAGCTGGTACGCGATAGCTATGAGGCAGGCGATATTACCCGCAGCCAGGCAGCAAAGTGCCTGGGCGTGTGCGTGGGGACGTTCGATCGCTGGATGCGCGAGGCGGGGTAGGGGTTTGCGTCGCTTTGGCGCTTCCTGTTGCGATTCAAATTTTGATACGGTGACGATGTCATTTGGGGCTACACTCGCTGATATTCAAAAAAGGAGGTAGGCCCTTGGCGCGCGTAAAACAAATAATCGGATGGACCGCGATCGTTCTGTTTACTGCAACGCTGGCGGGCATCTGGGTGCTGACGGAGCAAAATGCGGTGGAGACGTCGTTGCTGAGCGAGTCCACCGCGCGTGTGGTGGAGGGTCAAGCTACGGGCGTACAGGCTGCCGATGTCGCGGGTGAAGCTCAGACCGAGAATGGGATGACCGGGGGCACCGATTCGGCTGCTTCGAATGTCCGGTCTGGCCGACTTGCTTCCATTCGCATGTGGGTGGGCACGAACGTCCGTCGCGTTGCCCATACCGTAGAGTTTTTCTTCGTCGGATTGTTCGCCTCGGTGGTCGTGGTTTGCTTTTCCAGGCGTCCGTGGAGCGTATGCTCCCGTTGCGTGCCCGTGTTGCTCTTTTGCGCCGTCTGCTCCGTTGGCGATCAGGTACATAAGATCTTTGTTCCCGGCAGGCATTTCGACGTTATCGATTTAGGATTCGATGCTGCGGGCTATGTCACCGCCATGCTGTTGGTATTGCTGGCAGCGGCGTTGGTGCGCTATGCGACTCGGCCGATCGGCGCCCATGCGAGGCGCTAGCCTTAAGACGAGACATCGCGACTGCCTATGCTTCGACATTGGCTACAATAACGGCTGCAATCGCGAGTGGTCGTCGATGTGCAGTTTTCCGGACACCTGTTTTCTCTAAGAAAGGAAATCCCATGACCGTACTGTTTGTTGAATATCCCAAGTGCTCGACCTGTAAGAAGGCCAAGGCATGGCTGGACGAACACGGGGTAGAGTATATCGACCGCGATATCGTTTTGGACAATCCCACGGCTGATGAGCTTGCGACCTGGATTGCTCGTTCGGGACTGCCGGTGCGGCGCTTCTTTAATTCGTCGGGCATGAAATATCGAGAGCTGGGCCTGAAGGCGCGTCTAGATGCGGGCATGACGGATCGGGAGTGCTACGAGCTGCTGGCGACCGACGGCATGCTGGTCAAGCGTCCGCTGTTGGTGGGCGACGACTTTGCGATTCCCGGCTTTAGGGAAGCAGCTTGGACCGAGGCGCTGCTGTAGCGGCTGCGGAAAGTGCGACCCGTTTTGAGCGCTCGGGGTGGGACGTGTTTTCCATCGGAGGGCTCGCTCGGCTCAATCCTTGAGCTGTGCCCATTCGTGCGGACCGTAGACCTTTACGTGCTTGTTGGGCTTGCCGCTCCAGTACTCCTCGTCCATAAAGGGCAGATATGCCTGAACACCGGGGCAGATAAAGGGAATCCGCTGCTGTTGCAGTCGCTCGCGTTGGCGCTGCTCCAGGTGCGCCTCGGATATGACAGTCGGCATACCGGACAGCTCGACGAGGCTTGCCTGGATTCGCTTAAGGTCGGGGAGTCCCGCGTGCCATGACATCCGCATGATCAAAAAGGATGCACGGCGGTATTTTGCCTGCATCACCGTGATGGCGGGGCGCAGGGTGGGATGGATTTTGTCCCGTTCGGGCCAAAGGTCAGCAGTGATCTCGAGGCCCAGGGTCTCCCATAGGTAATCAAGCTCTTCGTCCATGGCGCCTCGATATCTACGTGATCATTGATACTTCGATTGTGTTGCCTGGTGCTATCGTTTTCGCGGTAGAATCTGCCAACGGTTGACGGCTACCGCTCGCGGCGTTTTGCCCTTCGTGTGCAGCGGTCGACTTCACAGGTCCTTCACGTGTCGGCCGTATTTGACTGAATTTCAAAAAAGTCAAAATTAGGGCTTGCGTCACGGCGGGACTTCCCGTATATTTCTTTCTTGCGCAAAGGCACAGCCGAGCGCAGCGATGCAGTCATTGGGATGTCGTCTAATGGCAGGACAGCGGATTCTGGTTCCGTCAATGGGGGTTCGACTCCCTCCATCCCAGCCATTGCATTTGCTACATATGGCCCGTTCGTCTAGCGGTTTAGGACGCCGCCCTCTCAAGGCGGAGATCACCAGTTCGAATCTGGTACGGGCTACCAAAATTGAACGCCCGGGCCTCGTAAGAGACCCGGGTTTTGTGTATTGACCGATATTTAAGGCGCGCGTTGAGTCTGCCGCCCGGACCGAGGAGTTGTCATGGACCTGCCTATCAGCTTGGAAGACATCACGTATGCCGAGAACTATCTGGCGCAGGGCGACCTGGCTACGGCGACGCCGCTGCTTGAGCGTCTGGTGGAGCTCGCCGAGGAGTATATCGACGCTGAGTGCAAGACGGAGGAGAAGCGCCAGTACTTTAGCTTCGACAGCAAGTTTGAGCGCCTGGCCTATCGCCGCGTGGAGAAGGATCCGCGCGAGCTGGTGCAGGTCGAGGTTCCCTTTGACCGCCTATACTCCGACATGGCGTTTGCCTACATTCGCCAGCAGGATTATGTGAGTGCTCGGAATGCCCTGATGCAGGCCGTGCGTTGGGATCCCATGAACTGCAACTATCGCTTGGACTTGGCCGAGCTGTTCCGCGCGCTCGAGGACAAGCAGGAGTGGGCATCGCTCTCGTTCTCGGTGCTGGAGCGCGCGAGCGACGGTAAGTGCGCCGCACGCGCCTACACCAATTTGGGTCAGTACTTCTTGGAGCCCGAGACCGAGAACATTTCGGCTGCCGTGGGCTGCGCGCGTCTGGCGCTGCGCCTGGCGCCCAACGATGCGCATACGACGCGCCTGCTCAACAAGATCCATACCACCTATCCGGATGCCGCGGACGAGAGTGACGACCATGTGATGGGTGAGCTAGCCCTGCAGGGCGTGCCGACCTCGCCTTCGGCCGAGATTGCCATCTGCCTGATCATGTGTGCGACCGACGCTGCGAGCGACGGCGACAAGCAGGAGGCTACGCGCCTGACGGTCCGTGCCCGCGACCTGGTGGGCGAGGAGGCGTGCGCGGCGATTATCAAGCTGGTGCGCGAGAGTGATGCCGAGCTTAACGCCGAGCGCAAGGCAAAGCGCGAGGCTGCGGGCTCAAACGCCGATGGCGCCAAGGAGGCCGGCGATGCCCAGTAAGCGCGAGCGCAAGCTCATTTCCAAGAATCGCTCGGCACATCACGAGTACTTTATCGATGAGACGTTTGAGTGCGGTATTGAGCTGAGCGGCACCGAGGTCAAGTCGATTCGCGAGCGCGCCTGCCAGATCACCGATACCTTTGCATTGATTCGTGGCGGTGAGTGCTGGCTCGTCGGCCTGCATATCCACCCTTATAGCCATGGTGGCGTGTGGAATCGCGATCCCGACCGTCGGCGCCGTCTGCTGCTGCACCGCAAGGAGATCGACTTTCTTGACGGCAAACTTCGCAACCGCGGCTATGCGCTGGTTCCGTTGGAGCTCTACTTTAATACCGACGGTCGCGTAAAACTGCTGCTGGGCCTGGGTCGCGGCAAGAAGCTCTACGACAAGCGCGAGGACATGGCCAAGCGTGATGTCCAACGCGAGATCGACCGCGCCCTCAAGGAACGCAACCGCTGACCGTCCTTCATAAGTTGCGGTGGAATACGGACTGGTTTGCCTGTTTGAGGGGGCTATTCAGTCCCTATTTCACCGCAACTGCGGGCGTCTCATCTTTCTTACTGTTCTGACACATATGTTTCAAAGGCGGCGTCCGTTATGGGCGCTGCCTTTTTTGTGGGTACATACATCCATGAGGTTCCAACCCGGGTTAGGGGAGTGATTGTTATGGACAAAACTGCGTTCTTTACCATGCCGAGCGGTCTGTACGTGGTGAGCGCCGCGGCAGACGGGCTGCGTGCCGGCTGCGTCATCAACACTGCGGTGCAGGTGACGTCCATGCCGCCGCGCATTTCGGTTGCCGTGAACAAGGACAACGTCACCTCGGGCGTCATCGCATCGGCCAAAGCGTTCGCACTGACCGTGATCGATCAGACCGCCGACATGCTCTACATCGGTAACTTTGGGTTCCGCACCAGCAGCGATTATGACAAGTTTGCCAAATACGAGACCCGCGAGACGGCTCTGGGCATGCCCTATGTGCCCGAGCACGCGACGGCCCTGTTTAGCTGCCGTTTGATCGACACTGTGGATGTGGGTACGCATCTACTGTTTATCGGCGAGGTCGGGGATGCCGAGCGCCTGAGCGACGAGACGCCGCTCACCTACGATTACTACCATAAGGTCCTGAAGGGCAAGACGCCTCCGAAGGCGTCCTCGTATCAAGGCTAGAAATGTTTTAAAAATACTTGCATTATATTATTGATAACATATACTAATAAGCGAAGTACATCACCAGTCGCGTTCGAGAGGAGAACATCATGGCTGAGGAGAAGAAGACGTATAAGTTCGTGTGCGTCGTTTGCGGTTACGAGGTTGAGGTCGACACGCCCGAGCTGCCCGAGGACTACGTGTGCCCGGTCTGCGGCGTCGGTCCCGATCAGTTTGAGCTCGTCGAGGAGTAGCTCGTCGGCACGCGGCTCACGGCAACACATAGCTCTGTCCAAGGGTCCCGGTCGGATATCCCGGCCGGGACCCTTTTCCTCCGCCCCCAAGGGATCACGGTTGCTGTTGGCCGATCCTGTCTGTTGTGAGTTCGGCCGACCTTTTGTCTCAATCTGTAACATCTAACGGTGGAAATTGGGTCCACTTGTTACAGATTGAGACAAACGGAGCTGTCCCTCGGAATGATCTCGATCTGTAACATCTAGACATCAAAAGCGGGTCTAGATGTTACAGATCGAGACGTTTGCCTGGGTAGGTGCCCCGTCCCATTACATCCCTGTCAACAACACGACATCGAGAATCGTCACGATGGCACCAATCCCTACGAGCAGCGCGTTGAGCGGGCGCGAATTGGCGTATTTGCCCATGACGCGGGGTGAACTGGTGAGCCGTATGAGCACAAAGACCGTAATCGGTAGCTGAAGCGACAGCAGTGCCTGACTCCAGATGAGACCTTCAAAAGGATTTGGGACGACCAGGCACGCCGTCACTGCGCCGACGAAACAGGCCGCCACCCCGATCGAGGAATGTCGGTCGTGGATATCGTATTCCTCGTCGAACATGCCCGCAGTGATGGTTCCCGCCGCCATGCCCGCTGTCACGCTGCTCGATAGTCCCGCGAACAGCAGCGCTATCGCAAAGATGGTCGAGCTCGCCGGGCCCAGAATGGGGGAGAGCGTGGCCGCTGCGACGGCGAGGTCGTCTACGACCATGCCGTGCGCAAAGAAGGTCGTTGCGGCAAGGATGACCATGGCCGAGTTGATTGCCCAGCCCACGCCCATCGAAAAGAGCGTGTCGAAGAGCTCGTAGCGCAGACGTTCTTCGATAACTTGCTCGCCTTGGCCTTCGAAGTGCATGGATTGGATGACCTCGGAGTGCAGAAAAAGGTTGTGTGGCATAACGACCGCACCCAGGACACTCACGATAATCGTTGCCGAGTCGGCAGGCATGCTGGGGATGATCCAGCTTGCGGCGGCCTGCGGCCAGTCGACCTTGACCAGCGCAAGCTCGGCCAAAAACGAGAGTCCTACCACGCCTACGAAGGCGATGATCCAGCGTTCGGCACGCTTGTAGGAGTTGGTCATGAGCATCGCCATCGATACTGCCGCCACGATGACGCAGCCCGCGCGCACGGGTAGCCCAAAGAGCATTTGAAGGGCAATCGCGCCGCCCAGGACTTCGGCCATGGCGGTGGCGACAGTCGCGAGATAGGCACTGGCGAGTACCGTGCGTCCAACGAAGCGGGGGAGGTAACGTGTCGTGGCCTCGGCAAGGCAGGCGCCCGTGGCGATACCCAGGTGCGCAGCGTTGTGCTGCAGCACAATGAGCATAATCGTGGACAGCGTGACGATCCACAGCAGCGCGTAGCCAAACTGCGAGCCCGCGGCCATATTGGAGGCCCAGTTGCCCGGGTCGATAAAGCCGACGGTCACGAGCAGCCCGGGGCCGATATGCCGCGCAATGTCTAGGCCTCCGTGACCACCGGTGCGTCGGGAGCCAAAGTGTTGTTTGAGATGGTTGAGCATGGTGCGCTCCTGCATATGGGCGGCGTGACGTCGCATCTGGGTCGTGCGGCGCCACGCGTCGGATTTGGGTTGGGGCTACTTGTGCGCTTTGCCCTGATTGGCCACGGCGTCGATCTTGGCGGCGATGGTCGCCGGGTCGCCGATGTAGCGCTTGTCGAGGACGTTGAAATCGGTGTCGAAGGTGTAGACGAGCGGCACGCCGGTGGGGATGTTGACCTTGAGGATCTCCTCGGGCGTGAGGTGCTCGAGCTTCATGACGAGTGAGCGCAGGGAGTTGCCGTGTGCGGCGATGAGTACGCGCTTGCCGGCGAGCATCTGGGGGCGAATCTCGTCTTCGAAATAAGGCCAGGCGCGGGCGATCGTGTCCCTGAGGCACTCGGTATAGGGCAGCTGATCGGGCGCGACATCACGGTATTGCTCCTGGGTGTGGGGATCGCGCGCGTCGTCCGGCTCGAGTGCCGGCGGGCAGACATCGAAGGAGCGGCGCCAGATGAGCACCTGCTCGTCGCCGTGCTCCGCTGCGGCATCGGCCTTGTTGAGACCCTGCAACGCTCCGTAGTGGCGCTCGTTGAGCTTCCAGGATTTGATGACGGGCAGCCACTCGCGATCCATTTGGCCGAGCACGATGTTGAGGGTGTGGATCGCGCGCTTGAGGCGCGAAGTGTAGCAGACGTCAAAGTCGAAACCGGCTTCTTTGAGGGCTCGACCGCCTGCTGCGGCTTCTTCGCGGCCCGTGTCGGTGAGCTCAACATCGGTCCAGCCGGTGAACAGGTTGAGCTTGTTCCACTCGGACTCTCCGTGACGGATGAGGACGAGTTGCATCGTCTGCTGGTCTGCTTGGTGCGCCATAGGGGCCTCCTTGATCTGGCACGGTGTGCGTGCCGTTTGCTTGACGCCGCAAAGGATACCCGTTTTAAGCTTAAAAGTTAACCAAGACTAACAAAATTGTTGTATTTGAATGGGATGGTGAAAGGGGGCTGCCGAAATGTCTCGATCTGTAACAACGAGGGATGGAAATTGGGCCTAGGTGTTACAGATCGAGACAGGAAGAAATGGTCCTATGGAAAATCTCGATTTGTAACAGCTGGCCGCCAAAACCGGCCCTTCGTGTTACAGATCGAGACAAACCAAAACCGCTCCGCAGAAAATCTCAATCTGTAACATCTAGGCGCCAAAATCCGCTCTTCCTGTTACAGATTGAGATGTTTGAAGCGGTGAGCTTACAGGCCGAACTTGGGGCCTATGTTGTCGCCCTTGAGGTCGGCGGTGTCCACTCGTAGGGCGTGCGTTACGCGATTGTTTCGAAACGGGTGGGAAACACAACGGGTCGGCGATGCTCCTAGTATGCCTATTCAACTGACTGTCTAAATATCTAGGGGAGGATCGCGATGCAGGCAGATTCCGCTCAGCAGCAGGGCCTTTATCGCCCCGAATTCGACCACGATGCATGTGGCATCGGCGCGCTTGCCGATATCAACGGTGAGCGCCATCACCAGATTCTGGACGACGCACTGTCCATTCTGGTCAACTTGGAGCACCGCGGCGGCACGGGACTCGAGAAGAATACCGGCGATGGCGCTGGCATCCTGTTCCAGGTTCCGCATCACTTTTTCCGTAAAGAGGCTCAAAAGTGCGGTCAGATTCTGCCGGCAGAGGGCGACTATGGCGTGGCCATGCTGTTCTTCCCGCAGGACGACAAGGGCGTAGAGGATGCCCGCCGCGTGTTTGAGGAGGGCTGTGCCGAGGCCGGCGTGCCGCTGCTCTTTTGGCGCGAGGTGCCCGTCGACCCGCACGACCTGGGCGAGACGGCCCGCGCCTGCATGCCCACTATCCTGCAGGCCTTCCTGGGCCGTCCGGACGACACGCCCGCCGGCGATGCCTTTGAGCGTCGCCTGTACGTGTGCCGCCGCACCATCGAAAAGAAGGCCGATGCCGAGTTTGCCCTGCGAGACAAGATCTTCTACGTGTGCTCCATGAGCTCGCGCACCATCGTGTACAAGGGCATGCTGGTCGCCACGCAGATGCGCCGCTTCTTCATCGACCTCAACGACGCCGCCGTCAAAACGGCCGTGGCGCTCGTCCACTCGCGCTACTCCACCAACACCACGCCCAGCTGGGAGCGTGCGCACCCCAACCGCTTTATCATCCATAACGGCGAGATCAACACCCTCAAGGGCAACGTCAACTGGATTCGCGCCCGCGAACCCAACCTGTACAGCCCCGTGCTGCAGCACGATCTTGAGCGCGTGATGCCCATCATCAACCGCGAGGGTTCCGACTCCGCGATTCTGGACAACGTGCTCGAATTCTTGGTCATGAACGGTCGCCCGCTCACGCGTGCCGCGTCCATGTTGCTGCCCGAGCCGTGGGACCACAACGATAGCCTGAGTGAGGAGCGCCGCGCCTACGACGCTTACCAGTCCATGCTCATGGAGCCCTGGGACGGCCCGGCGGCCATCGCCTTTACCGACGGTCGCACGCTGGGCGCCGCCCTCGACCGCAACGGCTTGCGCCCCGCCCGCTACTACGTGACGCGCGATGGCCGCTTTATGCTGGCAAGCGAGGTGGGCACCATCGAGGTGAGCCCCGAGAACATCCTGACGAGCGGCTGCCTGGGACCGGGCCAGATGCTCGAGGTCGATTTTGCCCGCGGCCGCGTGATCTACAACGACGAGCTGCGCGCCCGCTATGCCAAGGAGAAGCCCTACCGCGACTGGATTGCCGAGGAGACACTGACCGTCGACGCGCTCGATGAGCCCGCCGCGCCCGCGCCCGCCGAGGATGCCGAGGTGCCCGCCGCCGTGCGCATGGCCAAGCTCGGCTATCACTGGGATGATGTTGACGAGGTCGTGCGCCCCATGGCCCAGCAGGGCAAGGCCCCGCTCGCCTCGATGGGTATCGATGCGCCGTTGGCCTGCCTGTCCAAGAAGACGCGTTCGTTCTTTGACTACTTCTATCAGCTGTTCGCTCAGGTCACGAATCCTCCGATCGATGCCCTGCGCGAGCACATGGTGACTTCGACCACGCTCTACCTGGGCAACCACGGCAACCTGCTCGAGGATTCCCGCACGGCCTGTCAGCTGGTGCGCTTGGAGCGCCCATTGCTCAACGAGGAAGAGTTCGAGCATATCTGTGCCATCGACCGTGTTGGCTTTAAGACCCGTCGTTTCCGTGCCGTCTACCGCCGCGATGCCGGCGAGGGCGCGCTGCAGGCTGCGCTCAAACAGCTTGCCGAGGACGTTGAGGCTGCGGTCCGCGACGGCGTGAACATTGTGGTGTTGAGCGATCGTGCCGCTGCGGGCGAGGTGCCCGTGCCGTCGCTGCTCGCCGTGGGCTGCGTGCACAACCACCTGATCCGCGCCGGCGTGCGTACTTTTGCCGACATCGTGGTGGAGTGCGGTGACGCCGTGTCCCCGCACGACTTTGCGGCACTGGTGGGCTACTCCGCGAGCGGCATCTATCCGTACAACGCACATGCGTGCATCCGCGATCTGGCGGCACGCGGCGACCTGGACGTGACGGCCGAGCAGGGCATCGCCAACTACAACAAGGCTGCGACCGCCGGCATCGTCTCCATCATGTCCAAGATGGGCATCTCCACGGTGCAGAGCTACCATTCGGCGCAGATCTTCGAAGCCGTGGGCTTTACGCCGGAGTTCGTCAACGCGTACTTTGCCGGCACGGTGAGCCGTGTGGGCGGTATGGGTGTCGAGGACGTTGAACGCGAGCAAAACGAGCGCTACGACGCCGCGCTCGCTATCCTTAAGAGCCCGGCTCCCGATCAGCTGCCCACGCTGGGCCTGACCAAGTGGCGCCCGCTCGGCGGCGAGGAACACCTCATCGACCCCCAGACCGTCTACCTGCTGCAGACCGCCTGCCGTGAGGACAGCTACGACACCTTTAAGGAGTACAGCGCCCGCCTGCACCGCACCGGCCGTGCCGTGCGTCTGCGCGACTTGCTCGACTTTGATGCCAGCGGCCGCACGCCGGTTTCGCTCGACGAGGTCGAGCCCGCGCTCAACATCGTCCGCCGCTTTAACACCGGCGCCATGTCGTACGGCTCCATCAGCAAAGAGGCGCACGAGTGCATGGCCATCGCCATGAATCGCCTGCACGGACGCTCCAACTCGGGCGAGGGCGGCGAGGACCCGCGTCGCGAGACCCCGCTGGCTAACGGTGACTCCAAGAACTCCGCGATCAAGCAGGTGGCAAGCGCGCGCTTTGGCGTGACGAGCCGCTACCTGTGCAGCGCCTTCGAGATCCAGATCAAGATGGCCCAGGGCGCCAAGCCCGGCGAGGGCGGTCACCTGCCCGGCAAGAAGGTCTACCCCTGGATTGCCGAGGTCCGTCAGTCCACGCCCGGCATCGGCCTGATCTCGCCTCCGCCGCATCACGACATCTACTCTATCGAAGACCTGGCCGAGCTCATCTTCGACCTTAAGAACGCCAACCCCGGCGCGCGCGTGTCGGTCAAGCTGGTCAGCGAGGCCGGCGTCGGCACCATCGCCACCGGTGTGGCCAAGGGTGCTGCCGACAAGATCTTGATCAGTGGCCACAACGGCGGCTCGGGTGCCGCTGCGCGCGACTCTATCTGGCATGCGGGACTGCCGTTGGAACTTGGCCTTGCCGAGGCCCAGCAGACGCTGCTGCAAAACGGCCTGCGCTCACGCGTGGTGCTCGAGGCCGACGGCAAGCTCATGGACGGCACCGATGTTGCCGTCGCCTGCCTGCTGGGCGCCGAGGAGTTTGGCTTTGCGACCATGCCGCTCATCTCGATGGGCTGCTTCATGCAGCGCGACTGCCAGCAGGATACCTGCCCCGCCGGCATCGCGACGCAAAACTGTCGCCTGCGTCGCGGCTTCCGCGGCAAGCCCGAGCATGTCGAGCACTTTATGCTCTTTGTTGCCGAGCAGCTGCGCGAGGTCATGGCGAGCCTGGGCTTCCGCACCGTCGACGAGATGGTCGGCCATCCCGAGTGCTTGCGCCAGATCGAGGTCCCGGGCAACCGCAAGGCTAACCTGCTCGATCTGTCGCCCGTGCTGGCGAGCGCGACCTGCGAGTTCGGTGCCCACATCTCGGGTGCCGACGGCCGTCACTTCCTGCCCCAGATGGCTGCGGACAGCGAGCTCGACAAGACGCTCGACTCCACGCTGTTTGTGCCTTACACGGCCGACGCTCGCGCGCACCTGCGCCCGATTCGCTTCCGCGCCGATATCGCCAACGTCAACCGCTGCGTGGGCACTATCCTGGGCAACGCGGTGACCAAGGCACATCCCGAGGGCCTGCCCGCCGGCTCCATCACCATCGATTGCGATGGTTCGGCCGGTCAGAGCTTTGGCGCCTTCCTGCCGCGCGGCATTACGCTCAACGTGTGCGGCGACGCCAACGACTACTTTGGCAAGGGCCTTTCGGGCGGCGAGGTGTCGGTGCGCCCCAACCCGCATGCGACCTACAAGTTCGACGAAAACATCATCGTGGGTAACGTTGCGTTCTTTGGCGCCACGAGCGGCCACGGCTTCATCAACGGCCTGGCCGGCCAGCGCTTTGGCGTACGCAACTCCGGTGCCACCGTGGTGGTCGAGGGCTGCGGCAACCACGGCTGTGAGTACATGACGGGCGGCCTGGCGCTCATCCTGGGCGAGGTCGGGCAGAACTTTGCCGCCGGCATGACGGGCGGCGTGGCCTATGTCTTTGACCAGTACGGCACGCTCGATGCCCGCGTGAACCACGAGAGCGTTGAGCTCAAGGCCCCGACGGCCGGCGAGCTGGCACAGATTCGCGAGCTCATCCAAGAGCACGTGGACGCGACGCAGAGCCCGCGCGGCATCAAGCTGCTCTACAGCTTTGAGACGATGAGCAAGCACTTTGTGAAGGTCATTCCGACCGAGTACGAGCGTGTGCTGGCGATTGTCGCTGCGAGCGAGGCCGTCGGCAAGACGCATGCGCAGGCAGAGGAGCTGGCGTTTGACATTGTGACCGGTCGCGCGAGCGCCGCGGATGTCGCTCGCTTCGATATTGCGGGCGGTGCTGCGGGTGCTGCGTCCGTGGCCGCCAGCTCTGTTGCTTCGACCAAGAAGGAGGCGTAAGTGCTATGGGTAAGCCCGGTGCTTTTCTTGATATCGATCGCGTGACCCACGAGCTTCGCCCCGTGGAGGAGCGCAGCCGCGATTTCGATCCGCTGTACGTGGAGCTTGACGACGATGCACGCCGTGCCCAGGCGAGCCGCTGCATGATGTGCGGCGTGGCGTTTTGCCAGATGGGCGCGAGCTTTGGCAAGGCACGCCCGAGCGGCTGCCCGCTGCACAACCTGATTCCCGAGTGGAATGAGTTGGTGTACCGCGGCCGCTGGGACGAGGCGGCCGAGCGCCTGTCGCTCACCTCGCCCATGCCCGAGTTCACGAGCCGCGTGTGCCCGGCGCTGTGCGAGGCCGCGTGCAACCTGGGTTCGGTCGATGGCCAGCCCACGACGATCCATGACAACGAGCGTGCGATCAGCGACCATGAGTGGGCAAACGGCGGCCCGCGCCGCTTTGAGCCGGCAGGGGAGGACGCGCCCTCGGTTGCCGTGGTGGGCTCCGGTCCTGCTGGTCTGGTGGCAGCATGGGAGCTTGCGCGTCGTGGCGCCCGCGTGACGGTGTTTGAGCGCGACGACCGCCCGGGCGGCCTGCTCATGTACGGCATTCCTAACATGAAGCTCGAGAAGTCCGTTGTCGAGCGTCGCGTGGCGCTCATGCGCGAGCTGGGCATTGTGTTCGAGCTGAGTGCTGATGCGAATGACCCTGCGGTGGCGGCCAAGCTCAATGGCTTTGACGCCGTCGTGGTGGCTGCTGGTGCCCGCGCTCCGCGTGGGCTTTCGGCTGCGAACGTGGATGCTCCCGGCGTGGTGTATGCCGTGGACTACCTGACGGCTTCGACCGTCTCGGTGCTCGACGGCGGCGAGCCCGCGGTGAACGCGCGCGGCTTGGACGTCGTGGTCATTGGCGGTGGCGATACGGGCAACGACTGCGTAGGTACCGCGGTGCGCCAGGGTGCGCGCAGCGTGCGCCAGTTTGAGTTCTTGCCGGCTGCGCCCGATAAGCGTGCGGCGAGCAACCCTTGGCCGCAGTGGCCCAATGTAAAGAAGACCGACTACGGCCAGCAGGAGGCCATTGCCGCCATGGGCGGCGAGATGCGTGCCTGGGGCGTGGATACCCTCGAGGTGCTGCTGGACAAGAAGGGCGCGGCTGCGGGTCTGCGCGTGGTCGATCTGGACTGGTCGGCGGGAAAGCCCGAGCGCATCGCGGGTTCCGAGCACGAGGTGCCGGCGCAGCTGGTGCTCATCGCCTGCGGCTTTACGGGTCCCGAGCATGGCGTGTTCGATGCGGTGAACGTACCTGTTGCCACGGCGGGCCGTCCGCTGCCGGTGATGGCTGCCGAGGGCTCGCACCTTGCGGCCCGTGTCGACGGCGTCGTCGCGGATGCCGCACCGGTGTACGTGGCGGGTGATGCCCGCAACGGCAGCTCGCTCGTTGTGAGTGCCATGGCCGATGCCCTGGCCTGTGCAGCCGAAGTCGCCGACGCGCTGGCACTGTAAGGTAGTCATTCAAGAACGTCCATTACAGTCGAAATTGTCAGCCCGGGCCCGTCTCGGGCTACGATTGAGGCGCGCCCAGAACGGGCCGCCGACCGGGCGCCCGCGCACGGCCGAACGTCCCTGCCCCCGAGAGGGCCCGTTGGGTGCTGCCGGCGCGGGACGCGCCGCCCCCGACGGCTGATAGGAAAGTGCCGGGCAGAGGCCGCGGCTGGTAATGTGTGAGCTGTATCGTTTTATCGGACACGGATCGCCGCTCCCT
>NZ_QRHM01000011.1:0-75773 GCF_003470325.1 Collinsella sp. AM24-1
TCCACCGGGCCGCCGTTGCGCGCCGCCATCTGCTCGGGCGAGAGCCCCCGGCCCAGGCCGTCGCGGATGAGGGCGAGCGCCTCGGCCGCGGCGGGCTCGTCGGCGTCTATCCCGCGCCTTGACGAGACGAGGACCGAGTCCGCGCACAGCTGCGCGGCGCGGGCGTCGTAGAAGACGTGCGGGCGGCGCTTGCAGCCGACCGCACGGTACCGCCCGCACCCGTTGCAGCAGCGCGGCCACGCGGCCAGGCGCGGGCATGCCGCAGACAGGTCGGCGGAGGCGTCCACGCGCTCGCCGCGCCTCTCCCTCGGCGCGGTCACGAACCTGTGCGACGCCACCTCCGAGCACACCGTCGAGGGCGACCTGCCCAGCTCCCTCGCGATCTGCCTGCACGAGGCCCCTCGCTCCAGCATCCTCTGGACCGTGTCCCGCTCGTGCCTGGTGAGCCTGCCGTAGGCCCTCGGGGCCGCCTTCCCGGCCCCCTTCTTCCTCTTTCCGGACATGCCGTCCTCCGATCTCCCGGGGCCGGCCGGTCCGGCCCTCAGGGTATCGGATTCCCATATTCATCCGTACATGTACGGATGAATATGGGAGGTGTTCGGATGAAGTTGCCAATCAAGGGTACCTTTGTGGTGGTTTTCCAGTTTGCCAACGATATACGCGCCGGCAAAAAAGTCTGCTATACTCTTTCCCGCTGTCCCCATCGTCTAGCGGCCAAGGACGCCACCCTTTCAAGGTGGATATCGCGGGTTCGAATCCCGCTGGGGGCACCACAGAATCTGTGAAGCCCGTTACCAATTCGGTAGCGGGCTTTTTGCTACCCATACGCCGGGATTCGAACCCCGAAGGCATAAAATCACACTGTCATCCAAGGGCCCGTGGACAAAAAATAGCAAATATGAGTACTGTTACCAATTTAGTAACAGCGATTTCATGCCATCAGAAGGCGATTTGGACACAAGGCGTCCTACGGCGGAGGAATTGCAGGCATTTATCAGCTAAGTACTTGGACATATGTTGCGTAACACTGCATATTTTGCAAAAAGATAATGCTACAGGGCTTGTGACAGTACTCATATTTGACGTTTTTTGCCCACGACCCCTTATTGTGTGGGCGAATCAGTTGCAAAGCGGGATCCAAAGCGTCCTTCGCAAACAAATAGCCGGGGCCCGCGCGATGCGGACCCCGGCTCAATACCGTGACGATATGTCAGTTACGCTCTACACGTAGAACAGGATGTCGTCGTAGGTCGGGACCGGCCAGTAGTCGGCGGCCACGATCTCCTCCATGGCGTCCACGGCGGCACGCAGCGTATCCATAGCGGGAACGACCTCGTGCGCGTACACGTTGGCCTGCTCCTGGCCATCGAGAGCCTCGGCCTTCTGATGTACGGCGTCGAGCGCCTTGATGGAGTCGTTGATGGCGGTGATGCCGTTGCAGAGCTTGTTGAGCGTGTTCTGCTCGCACTGCATGGCAGCATCGGCGCCGGCGGCACGGATAGCCTCAAGGCCCTTAGCGACCTTGGTGGCATAGGCGGTAATGACCGGGCGATAGGTACGACGCGCCTCGCGAACCATCGTGGTAGCCTCGATGTTCATGAGCTTGTTGTACTTCTCGAGCTTGCAGTCATAGCGGCACTGGGCCTCGGCCTTGGTCAGGACACCCGTCTCCTCAAAGAGCGCGATGGCCTTATCGGAAACAAAGGCAGGCAGTGCGTCGGCCGTGGTCTTGTTGTTGGCAAGGCCGCGCTTCTCGGCCTCGACGGGCCACGCGTCGGAGTAGCCGTCGCCGGAGAACAGGATGCGCTGGTGATCGGTCAGGACCTTCTTGCAGTACTCGAGCGCAGCGTCCTGGAATTTGTCCTCGGGCGTGCCCTCAAGTGCATCGGCAAAGGACTTGAGCGACTTGGCCACGGCAGCATCGAGCACCAGGTTGGAGTCGGAGACGTTCTGCTCGGAGCCGCAGGCACGGAACTCAAACTTGTTGCCGGTGAAAGCGAACGGGGAGGTGCGGTTGCGGTCGGTGTTGTCCTGCATCAGCTTGGGCAGGGTGTCGGCGCCCAGGTCGAGCACGCCGCGCGTGGCGTGGACGGAAGCCTTGCCGTCGATGATCTTCTCGACGACCTCGGTAAGCTGGTCGCCCAGGAAGATGGACATAATCGCCGGAGGAGCCTCGTTGGCGCCCAGACGGTGGTCATTGCCGGCCGAAGCGACGGAAGCGCGCAGGAGCTCCTGATAGTTGTCGACGGCCTCGATCACCGCGGTGAGGAAGACGATGAACTGCAGGTTGTCGAGCGGGGTGTCGCCCGGATCGAGCAGGTTCTCGGACTCGGTGCCGAGCGACCAGTTGTTGTGCTTGCCCGAACCGTTGATGCCCTCGAACGGCTTCTCATGCAGCAGGCAGACCAGATCGTGGCGGGAGGCGATGAGCTTCATCTTCTCCATCATGACCAGGTTCTGGTCGATGGCCTCGTTGACCTCGCCATAGACGGGGGCGAGCTCATGCTGGCAGGGGGCAACCTCGTTGTGCTTAGTCTTGGCGGGGATGCCGAGCGCCCACAGCTCGTTGTCCAGGTCCTTCATATAGGACGAGACGGTGGGGCGGATTGCGCCAAAGTAGTGCTCCTCGAGCTCCTGGCCCTTGCAGGGAGCGGCGCCAAAGAGCGTGCGGCCGGTGATGACCAGGTCCTTGCGCTTGCGGTAGGCATCCTTCTTGATCAGGAAGTACTCCTGCTCGTCACCCACGGAAGGAACGACCTTCTTGGGGGTCTTGCCAAAGAGTGCCAGTACACGCTTGGACTCACGCGAGAGCGCGGTCATGGAGCGCAGCAGCGGGGTCTTCTTGTCCAGGGCCTCGCCCGTGTAGGAGCAGAAAGCCGTGGGGATGCACAGGACGTCGTCCTTGATAAAAGCAGGGCTGGTGGGATCCCAGGCGGTGTAGCCACGGGCCTCGAAGGTGGCACGCAGACCGCCGTTGGGGAAGCTGGAGGCATCGGGCTCGCCCTGGATGAGGTTCTTGCCCGTAAACTTGGTAATGGCGGTGCCGTCGTGGTTGGGCTCGAGGAAGCTGTCGTGCTTCTCGGAAGTAATGCCCGAAAGCGGCTGGAACCAGTGCGCGTAGTGCGTGGCGCCCTTGGAGATGGCCCAGACCTTCATGGCGTGGGCAACGGCGTTGGCCACATCCAGGTCGAGCGGCTCACCGTCCTCGAGGGTTGCAGCAAGGCGCTTCCAAATGTCCTTGGGGAGGTAGTCCTTCATGACTTCCTCAGAGAACACCATGGTCCCGAAGCGGTCAGTAAGATCGGCCATACGGAACTCCCTTCGTATCGGCACCGCGTGAGATGCGGTGTTGATTACTAACGAACGAGTCATAGCTTAGACTCGCCGTGTTTCCGCGACATTACCGTTATGTTGCTGTCGCGAAACCAATCAATGAGGTTACCGCATCACAGCGGCACTGCCGCCCTTAATGGCCAATCAACTGTATAAATTGCAGACCTCTCCCCATGATTTAAGGGCAGTCAATTTGGGACAGGGCTTTCTTAACTGGTATTTCGCATCAGATACCATTCAATATAGCCCTTTCCTACATTGACCGCTCTGCTATAGGCAATGCCGATAGCAAGGCATCTTTGATTGGTATCCCTAAATCGCGAGTAAAACTCCACCGTGGCACAGCGGTGCTGTAGAATCCTTACAACACATCGCACCCAGGCATCTAAAGGAGCACGATATGCGCGTCGACGAGGTTTTTAAGCAGGCAGCATCCCAGGGCACCACGTCCGTTTCGTTTGAGATGTTCCCGCCCAAGGGTGAGCTTACCCTCGATACGGCTCGCGAGGTGGCAGGCAACCTGTGCAAGCTTTCACCGAGCTTTGTCTCGGTCACTTGTTCCGCTGGCGGCTCGGGTAACGGTGCCACCACCGCCCCCATCGCACATATGATTACGAGCGAATTCGATACGCCCTCGGTAGCGCACCTCACCTGCGTTGGCCGCACACATGCCGATATCGCCGCCAAGATTGACGAGTATCGCTCGGCCGGCGTTGAAAACATCCTGGCCCTGCGCGGCGACCTGCCCGCTGGCGCGACCGAGGACGACAAGCCCGCCTCCGACTACGCCTACGCCCGTGACCTCATCCCCGAGCTCGTCGACGCCGGCTTTTGCGTGGGCGCCGCAGCCTACCCCGAGGGCCACATTGCCTGCGAGGATCTCAACCTCTCGGTCGAGCACCTCAAGCAAAAGCAAGACGCCGGCGCGAGCTTCTTTGTGACGCAGCTCTTCTTTGATAACGAGTGCTTCTATCGCTTCCGCGAGCTTGCCGACAAGGCCGGCATCACCGTGCCTATTACCGCGGGCATCATGCCGTTTATGGGCAAGTCGCAGATCAGCCGCATGGTCTTTATGTGCGGCGCGTCGCTGCCCTCCCCCGTCATCAAGATCCTCGCCAAATACGAGAACGACCCCGAGAGCCTGCAGGCAGCCGGTGTAGATTATGCCGCCCGCCAGCTTTGCGACCTCAAGGAGCACGGCGCCGACGGTCTGCACCTGTACACTATGAACCGTCCTGCAATCGCCGCGACCATTATGGAGCGTCTGGGGTAATGGAAAAACCGCACATCGATACAACCGTTGTTAAAGTGCCGGCCGACCTTGCGTCGCCGGCGCTTTACCGTATCGACGCTGCCCACCATCCTCGTGTCGACCGTGCCGAGATGCTGCGGTATCTGGGCTACGGCGGCCAGCAGATTGAGCCCGAGCTAGCGCAGCGTATTGAGCTTGTCGTTGAGCGTCTGGAGCTGGACATTGAGCCCCGTGGCGTGCGCCGCATATTTGCCATCGATGCCACGGGCGTCGATGAACAGGGCGAGCCCTGCATTCGCTTAGTCGGCACCAACGTTGAACTGCGCGGTCGCGATATCTATCGCCACCTCAAAGACGCCCGCTTTGCCGCACTCATGGCATGCACCCTCGGCATGGACGCCGAACGCCGTCTGCGCACCACGGGAGCTCAGCAGCCCCTAGAGGGAGCCGTGCTCGACGCCGCATGCTCCGCCTACGTGGAGGCCGCCGTCGAGCAAATGGACCAGCAAGTCAAGGCTGCGGCCGCTGCACACGGACTCGCCGGTAACTGGCGCTTCAGTCCCGGCTATGGCGACTGTCCGCTCTCGGCCCAGCGCTCGATCGTGGCTGCACTCAACGCCACGCGCCTCATTGGACTTACCGTCACCCCCACCAGCCTGCTCATGCCCACCAAGAGCGTGACCGCGGTGATCGGCCTGTTTGACGGCGAAGTCCACGACGCCCAGAGCCGCCCCACCTGCAATATCTGCCGCATGCGCGAGCACTGCCGCTTCCGCGCCGCCCACACCACCTGCTATTCCAGCCATTAGGAGCCCCCGATGTTTACTCCGCTTATCACTCATGATCTGGACGGTGCCGCGCTGGCGGCACCCGTTGATGCTGCCCGCCGCAGCGGCGATGCATACAAGACGCGCACGATCGACGACCTTCGCATTAAGGATGACCGCCTGCGCGCCGCCATCGAGGGCACGGGACACCTGCTGTTCGACGGCGGCATGGGCACCATGCTGCAGGCGGCCGGCATGAAGGCCGGCGCCCTGCCCGAACTGCTCAACTTTGAGGAGCCCCAGGTCATCACCGATATTCAGCGTCAGTACGTCGAGGCTGGCTGTGACGTGATCACCGCCAACACCTTTGGCGCCAACGCCCACAAGCTCGACGGCGCCGCCACCGTGGCAGACGTCTTTGCCGCGGCAGTCACCTGCGCCCGCGCGGCCGGCGCCCACTACGTCGCCGGCGATATCGGCCCCATCGGCGCGCTGCTTCGCCCCTTGGGTACCCTCAGCTTCGACGAGGCCTATGACCTCTTTGCCGAGGAAGTGCGCGCCGGCGTCGCCGCGGGTGTGGACCTCTTTATTATAGAGACCATGACCGACCTTGCCGAGATCAAGGCGGCCGTCCTCGCCTGCCGCGAGAACTCCGACCTGCCCGTCTTTGCCACCATGACCTTTGAGGAAGACGGTCGCACCTTCCTGGGCACGAGTCCCGAGGTTGCCGCCATCACGCTCGATGCCATCGGCGCCGATGTCCTGGGCATCAACTGCAGCCAGGGCCCGGCCGAGCTCCGAGAACTCGCCGCGCGTATGCTCACCGTTACGGACAAGCCCGTTATGGTGCAGGCCAATGCGGGACTGCCCCGCGTGGACGATGACGGCAATACCGTCTTTGATATCCAGGCACCCGAATACGCCGAGGCCGTCGCCGGCATGATTGAGGACGGCGTGAGCGTCGTGGGCGGCTGCTGCGGCACCACGCCGACGCACATGGCGGCACTTCGCACCCTCATCGTCAACCACACGCCCAGCCCGCGCCACCGCAAGCCCAGCATGTCGGTCACAAGCGCCCAGACGGTCGTGGACCTTCCCTGCGACGGCCACAAGATCGCCGTCATCGGCGAGCGCATCAATCCCACCGGCAAAAAGCGCCTGCAGCAGGCCCTGCGCGACGGCGATCTGGACTACGTCGTAAGTCAGGGCATCAGCCAGCAAGAACAGGGCGCCGATATCCTGGACGTTAACGTGGGCCTGCCCGAGATCGACGAGGTCAAGATTATCCAGCAGGCCACCGAGCAGCTCCAGGGCTCCACGCTCCTGCCGCTGCAGATCGACTCCACCGATCCCGCCGCTGTCGAGGCCGCCGTACGCCGCTACGCCGGCAAGCCCATCATCAACTCGGTCAACGGCAAGCAGCAGATCATGGATGAGATCTTTCCGCTGGTCGCCCACTATGGAACCAACGTCGTCGGCCTCACGCTCGACGAAGGCGGCATCCCCGATACCGCCGAGGCTCGCTTCGCCATCGCCGAGCGCATCGTGGCCGAGGCCGCCCGCTACGGCATCGGCCCGGACCGCATCCTCATCGACTGCCTGGTCATGACCGCCTCGACCAATCAACGCCAAGCCGAACAGATCCTGCGCGCCATGTCCCTGTGCAAGGAGCATCTGGGCGTCAAATGCGCGCTTGGCGTGTCGAATATCAGCTTTGGCTTGCCCGCCCGCCCGCTGCTGGGCTCGGTCTTTTTGGCCGCCGCCTTCGGCGCGGGCCTGGACGCCCCCATCATGAACCCGGGTTCCAAGCGCTTTATGGACACCGTCTACAGCTATCGCGTGCTGAGCGTTGAGGACGAGGGCTCGACCGGATACATCGAGCGCTACGCCGGCTGGACCGATCCCTATAAGATCGCCGCAAACCCGGCAGCCGCCCAGGCCGCCTCGAGCGACGCCGCGCCCGCTGCCGGCGCCTCCGGCACCGACGGCAACGACGACCCCATCCGTCGCATGGTCGTCTCGGGCCGCAAGGGCGAGATCGCGGCCGAGACCGAGCGCCTGCTGGCCGACCACGACGCCATGGACCTCATCAATAACCACTTTATCCCCGCCCTCGACGAGGTCGGCGTCCTCTTTGACCAGGGAAAGTTCTTCTTGCCGCAGCTTATGGCATCGGCAGAGGCGGCACGCATGGGTTTTGACACCATCAAGCGCCTGATGCCCGCCGACGAGATTGCCGACAAGGGCAAGATCTGCGTGGCCACCGTCAAGGGCGATATCCACGACATCGGTAAGAACATCGTCAAGATGCTGCTCGATAACTACGGCTACACCGTCTTTGACCTTGGCCGCGACGTCGATCCGCAAGAGGTGCTCAAGACCGTACGGGAGCGTGACATCAAGCTCGTCGGCCTCTCGGCGCTTATGACTACCACCGTCGTGGCCATGGAAGAGACCATCAAGCTGCTTCATGCCGAGGTGCCGGGCGTCAAGATCATCGTAGGCGGCGCCGTACTCACCCCCGAATACGCCAAGCAGATCGGCGCGGACTACTACGCCAAGGACGCCGCCGAGAGCGCTCGTATCGCCGAAGAGGTCTTTGGGCAGTAACACAACGGAAACAACCAAGCACCAAAACGTGCCGCACGCGCCACTTGGCACGTGCGGCACGTTAGAATAGAAAAGACTATGCTCGTTTTGGCAGATAGGAGCGCAAGGATGGCGATCACGCCCGCAGAAATCGCGGAAACCCGCGGCATGGTTGAGGAGCAGAACCTCGACATCAGGACCATCACCATGGGTGTTTCGCTCATGGGTTGCGGTGACGAGAACCTCGACCGCATGTGCACGAAGATCTACGACCACGTGACGCACACGGCTGAGCATCTGGTCGAGACCGCCGAGAACCTCGAGCGCGAGTACGGTATCCCCATCGTCAACAAGCGCGTCTCCGTCACCCCGGTGGCGCAGATCGCCGCGTGCTGCAAGGATGAGGACCTCACCCCCATCGCGCATGCCCTCGACCGCGCGGCAGAGACGCTCGGCATCGATTACCTGGGTGGCTTCTCCGCACTCGTCCAGAAGGGCATCGGCGACGCCGATCGCCGCGTCATCCAGTCCATCCCCCAGGCGCTCGCTACCACGAGCCGAGTCTGCTCCAGTGTCAACGTCGCTAGCCTGCGCGCCGGCATCAACATGAACGCCGTGCTTATGGCCGCCCAGACCATCATCGATGCCGCTAAACTCACGGCCGACCAGGATTCCGTCGGCGCTTCCAAGTTTGTCTGCTTTGCCAACATGGTCGAGGACTCCCCGTTTATGGCGGGCGCCGTCCACGGCGGTGGCGAGGCCGACGCCGTCATCAACGTAGGCGTCTCGGGCCCCGGCGTTATGGCCGCAGCCCTGGAGACGCTGCCCGATTCCGCATCGATGATGGAAGTCGCCGAGAAGATTAAGCAGACCGCCTTTAAGATCACCCGTGCCGGTGAGCTCATGAGCCGCGAGGCCGCCCATCGCCTGGGTGTCGAGAAGGGCATTGTCGACCTGTCGCTGGCTCCCACGCCTGCCATCGGCGACTCCGTCGCACGCATCCTCGAGATCATCGGCGTGGGCACCTGTGGTGGCCCGGGCACGACCTGCGCGCTCGCCATGCTCAACGATGCCGTCAAGAAGGGCGGCGTCATGGCCAGCTCCAGCGTGGGCGGTCTCTCCGGCGCCTTTATCCCCGTATCCGAGGACGCCGGCATGATCGCCGCCGTCGAGGCCGGTGCACTTTCGCTCGAGAAGCTCGAGGCCATGACCTGCGTGTGCTCCGTTGGCCTGGACATGATCGCCATCCCCGGCGACACCCCGGTCGAGACCATCGCCGGCATCATCGCCGACGAGATGGCTATCGGCGTCATCAACAACAAGACCACGGCCGTCCGCGTGATTCCCGCCATCGGCAAGGGCGTGGGCGACTGCGTCGAGTACGGCGGCCTGTTCGGCCGTGCGCCCATCATGCCGGTGAACCCCAACGCCGGCACCGTGCTTGCCCACCGTGGTGGACGCTTCCCGGCACCGCTGAACTCGCTCAAGAACTAGCCCAGGGATACGAGGCGAGGAACCCCGGGAAGGGCAAATATATAAGGTCGCCTGCTCGGACAGTCCTGACTCGCACGGAGAGCACATTAAGTGCTCTCCGGCTCGTGCGGAACTCGCGATCGACCTTATATATTTGCCCTTCCCGGGGTTCCCGCACATCTCAACCTTGGCTGAGTTCTGTCCCATGTTGCAGTTGCTTCGCTCCTGCACCACATGGTTGATACGGCGGTTTGGCGTTGGATCGGTTCTTTCTGATATATGCTGGTTGCGGCTCTTCTTTTGGGAGGAGTCGCTTTTTTGTTGTGAGGGGGATGGCCCGTGGCTGATGATTTGATTCGCTCTGAGCTTCTTTCTGCTGATTGGAATGGCGAATGGATGCGCCTGCAGGCTGGTCGGCGGCGGGCTGATGATTCTTTTGAGTGGGATAAGCGGGCTCGGCATTTTCGGCCGCTTGAGACTGCTCCGTATGCCCGGGATTTTATAAAGCTGTTGGCGTTAAAGCCTGGCGAGTCGGTGCTTGATATGGGGTGTGGGGCTGGGTCGATTGCCATTCCGCTTGCTCAGGCTGGGCATCCTGTGATTGCTGCTGACTTTTCCCCTGCTATGTTGGGCACGCTTGATGCTGGCATTGAGTACTATGGACTCGAGGATCGCATTACACCGCTTGAACTTGCTTGGGATGATGACTGGGATTTGGTTGGACCGGTCGCGAAAGCGGTAGATGTTGCCTTTGCCAGTCGTTCTGTCACCACGACCAACCTAAAAGGCGCGCTTGCCAAGCTTGATCGAACGGCTCGTCGGCGTTGTGCTGTCACGATGGTCGCCAACTCCAGCCCGCGCTATGACCTGCACCTGATGAACGCCATCGGTGCCTCGGTTACCTGCAGTAATGGCTTTGTGTATGCCTTTAATATCCTCATTCAGATGGGGGCGCTGCCGCAGGTTACATACTTCGAATCGCCCCGTCGCGATACTTTCGATAGCCTTGAGGCGGGCGTGGCGGACTTCTCCCGCATGCTCGAGCACGGTAACGAGGATAAGATCGACCGTCTGCGCGACTACGTCGCTCAGCATATGATTGAGAATCCCCGTGCTGGCGAGCCGGGGTCCAAAGGAGTGCCGCAGGGACGCTATATGCTCGACCATATCCGCAAGGTCCGTTGGGCGTTTATTGCATGGGAGCCGGTCTCTTCGAGCCGTCCATAGACCGCTTTCGGCCGTCGTACACGTCCGCCTGTAACCCGCGCCGTTCTCCCGCTCGGCATCCGCATTCTTTTTGAACTGGGCAAACACGCCCCACACCGCGCCGTTCCTGCGCTATCGTGGGACAGCTCACGTAGATTAAGGCCCCATCGCGGGGCGCCCCATAACATAGAAAGCGAGAACCCATGGCACTGACAGGAGCCCAGGTCAAGCAGCTTCGCAGCATGGCCCATCACCTCAACCCCGCCATCATCATCGGCAAGTCCGACATCAACGAGGGCACCGTCGAGCAGACGGTCGCCTACCTGGAGAAGCACGAGCTCGTTAAGTGCTCCGTACTCGATGGTTCCAGCCTTTCTGCCCGCGAGGCCGCCGAAGATCTCGCCGATCGCTGCCACGCCGAGGTCGTCCAGGTCATCGGCCGCAAGTTCTCGCTGTATCGCGAGTCCTCGCGCAAGGACATCGAGAAGATCAAGCTCGTCTAAGAGCCAATGATCCGGCGAGCCAACACATAGCAAGCTTACGGGTGCCCAAGTACTTCGGGCGCCCGTTTTTTATCGCTCGACCAGCACGCGATTGAGCCGCCCCTCCACCAAGCGCTCGTACAGACGCCGCGTCTCGGGCTCGGGCACGCCATTGACCTGCTCCCTTAGATGGTGCATATGCCCGCTGTACAGCTCGACGATATCGCGCCGCCGCCCCGCCGCACTGTAGACGCGCATGGCGCAGCGCACCATATCCTCACGCGCTGTTTCCTGCCGAAGCCCCGACTCCGCCAGCCAAATCGCCGACTGCAGATCGTTTTCTTCTAGAGCGGCATTTGCTCCCTTAATCATGCAATCGATGTACTTTGACTGCATAATGCGTCGCATACGCAAAAAGTAGGTGGGGTTACAGCCATTGGGAACATACAGCGGTCCGGCATAAAGCTGCTCAATCTTAAGGCACAGTTCAACTAAATGGGGCCCGCGCGCACCCGTGCGATTTCCCAAAACCTCGCGGCTTATCTGGTCAAACAGCCGTACATCGGTCTTGACGTAGTCGCCGTTGAGTCCGATGCATTCATTTTGGATGAGCACACACGACTTGCCATCCGGCGTCGGTCCCAAAGCCGACCGCAAGCGCGATATAGTCGAGTACAGGTTGTTGCGGGCGCTATTGAACTCGGCATGGGGCCACAGCTCCATGGCCAGCGTCTCACGATCGACGAGCGCATCCATGCCCAGCGCAAGCCGCTCGGCAAGTGTCGCCGCCTTCTTGCGCCGCCACATTTTGTCCGTGATGGGAAACCCATCGCGCTCGGCGCGAAACGCACCAAACATGCGAATCTCGATATGGTCGATGGTATCAACGGCTTCAACCTCGCCGGCCTGGAACAGGCGCTCGCCCTCCCCTTCCAGATCGTCGCGCAGCGAATACCGCGATAACTCGCGCACGGGAAGCTTCTTGCGAATCCTGGTCGCCGGCTCGCCCAGACAATGCATGGCAAGGCGCGCAAAGAGCCGATACGATGGCTCCAGAATCCCCGCACGATTCATGGACATCCAGGCCGCAAGATCGCTGTCTCGGCCCGCACAGGCCAAATGCAGCGCCACCATCCAGGCCTCCGCTCCACCAACCTGCGTCTGGCTTATATCGAGCAACTCCGCTTCCTCGCGCACCGAAACCATCGAGGTGTTACGCAGATACGCCGCGCGCTCCAGCAGCAATGCGTTATCGCGCATGTACGCAATCGACTCCTCGGCAAGTTTGAGCACTTGGACCGCACGAAACTTTGCATTAACCGGCCGTCCCTCTGCCAGCGACTGCCAGCCTTCTAGCAACAGGCCAAACAGCTGAATCTGGTTGTCGCGCATGCGCACGGCAAAACGATCGAGCTCGTTGAATGCCGCGTCGTCGGTTACCGGCAGGCCGGAAAGGAGCCGCCGTGCCGCCAACACCATGCGCACCCAGATAGCCATCGCCTTAAGCCCACGTACGTCGAGCGCCTCCCGCACCACCGTCATCTCGTCGTCGCGCTCGTCGGTTCCCGCAAACGACCCGTCAAAAAGCTCCACCAGCATGCTATCGGCCCGTATAACAATCCCCGCGATGTCGAGCTCACAGTCGTAGGCCTTGCTCGTTTTGAGCTGCTGTAGAACGCCGCCGTCATCTCCCCGCTCGGTCAGGCAGCGCTTGACCTCGATATGTGCGGACAACATATCGAGTGCGGTATGGGATGTCTCGATTTCTGGCACGGCCAGGTTCGTAGGAAGCCCAAGCCCGTTGTCCCCATAGCAAACAGCCGTCAGTGTCTGGGCCACCCTCCATGAAACAGGGTCTATTTCGCAGGCCGCCCGTTCGCCCCCGCGCTCGATGACCGATGCCATATAGCGAGCGAGCTTTGTATTGGACACGCTGACCGCTGCCAGATATACGCCAAGCGCCTCGGCAGGCGTTGGCTCTGGAGCCGGATCCTCGGCATCGATCGTGCCCAGCGCTGCTCGGCAGATATCGGCCCCGTGCCCCGTCAGAGCCAGATCGACCCCATACTGCCCAGCAAGTTCAAGGACCGCATCACGGTCCAAAAAGGCGTCCGCCAGGCCCATCGCCGCATCGCATCTACCCGCCTTAAGCAAAATCCGGGCCGCCCTCGGAACAAGTTCGGGGCGAACCTCGGCCACCAACTTACGCAAGCGCAAGCGTCCGTTATCCTCCGTGCCCAGACACGTAAAACTCCGCTCGGCGGGGTCCAAGCCAAAGATCGGGTAGTCGCGTACAAAGTAGGACTGGTCGACCATCGACAGCCTCACCCCGCAAGCCTCGAGTTCTGCGATATTGCCCTCGCCCATCAAAATCATGAGACATGCCACGCAAAACAGCGCATTATTGTCGAGCGAAGCCAGATCGACAAGTGCCGCGCCATATACGTTGACAATCTCGTTTTCGAGCAGACCGGCTACGTCGCCTTGGCCATACAGACCCGTCTGCAATGCCGAAACGAGCTCGGGCACGCCCTGCGTGAGCTGATAAAAGTCGAGCGATGTGCTGATCGAAAACGCCGATGCCCACGCCGAATACTCATAGGCATGCACCTTGAGCATCTGCGCATTGATCTTAACCGAATCGCCCAGCCCATGAATCAGTTGACGATTTGAAGGACGGCAGGAGATAAAGACCCCTACCCCCATAGCGCGCAGGCCGCGAATCCTGTCGATAAGGTCTTCGGTATCGTGCTGATCGAGGTTTGGCACATTATCAATCGCGATAAGGGAGTGCGGTTTGTCTTTGAGTTCTTCGGTAACCACCTCGAGCTGCATAAACACCTCGCGCCCAATGGCGCGATCGGCCTCGATAATCCGCACGGGGCCTCGCGTCGGGTCGCATTTAACCTCATGGGTGTACTGCAGCAGCACCGAGGTCTTCCCAAACCCGTCGGGCGCATAAAGAACCACGATGCCGGCCTTTCGGCCCTTGGCGAGAAGCTCATTCATCAAGCGTTCGCGTCGCACCATATAGCCACCGCCCAGCGGCATCAGCTCGAGGTCGTCTATACTGCTCAAATCGTTTACCATGCCCGCTCCTCAACTCGACCGTATGGACACTGTAACCGCAAGACCATACAAGCCGCGCCATGAATAGAGCGACCTTGTGTTCTAGGTTGTCTTTTGGTACGCAAGCGGCAAGCTTTTGTACAGCGAGGGCCGATTGTTATTAATCCCCCGACTAATCGGTCTTTAAGCAGGTAAATGGCTTGTCAGCTTGTCCCATCTAAGCGGCAGTGTAACGCAGATGAACAAGGTTCAGCCATGTCATTCAACTCGCCTAGCACCCGCTACCGTCTACGACCTTTTAGTGGCATTTTTGCATAGAATCTGGTATGGAATGAATCAAGCTGTTGGGCATCCGGCATTCGTCAAGCTTGCGACAAGATTTTGGTCAAGCGGGCGGAAAGGGATAGCAAAAAGGCCCCCGCAAAGCGGAGGCCTTAGGCAAGGCTATGTCGAGATGCAGGATTCGCGCTACTCGCAGAGCGAAAGGGCGGCCTCGTCGGCAACGACAACGCAGTTGGTGTGCAGCTGCAGGATCGAAGCCGGGCACGCGGGCGTAACCGGACCATAGCACATGTCATGCACGGCCTGAGCCTTGGCCTCGCCGTTGGCGACGACCAAGATCATGCGGGCATACATGATGGTCTGGGTACCCATGGTGTAGGCCTGACGGGGAACGTCGTCGATGCTGTCGAACAGGCGGCTGTTGGCCTGAATGGTGCTCTCGGTGAGGTCGACGCAGTGCGTGCCCTTGGAGAAGTGGTCATCGGGCTCGTTGAAGCCGATGTGGCCGTTGTTGCCAATGCCGAGCAGCTGCAGATCCGGGTAACCGGCGGCGGCGACGATCTTGTCGTACTCAGAGCAGGCAGCGGCGGCGTCGGGGTTGGAACCGTCGGGCACATGCGTGTTGTTCAGGTCGATGTTGATGTGATCGAAGAAGTTCTCACGCATAAAGTAGTGATAGCTCTGGGGATCGTCGTGCGAAAGGCCGCGATACTCGTCCAGGTTGTAGGTGCTGACCTCGGCAAAGTCGACGTCGCCCTTCTCGTACCAAGCAGCGAGCTGCTTGTAGGCACCGATCGGGGTGGAGCCAGTGGCAAGGCCCAGCACACAGTCGGGCTTGAGGATAACCTGCGCCGAGATAATATTGGCGGCCTTGCGGCTCATATCCTCGTAGTCTTTAGCTTTAATGATCTTCATTACGCGTCCTTTCTCGTACAAGAGAGGCAAGGCTCCCCTTACAAGCACTTGCCCGCGGCCCGCGTCGGCCGCAACCAACGTGTGCGGCCACCAGGGCGAGGTCGCGTAATGTATGTGTCTCGTGTCTAGCCGCGTCGAGGCCCCTGCCCGTCCACGGTGACCCGAAGCCTTTTAGCTTCGGACAAACCCCATCTTGCCACGGAGGGCGTCCTCTTTCAAGTGCGCCCTCCGTAAACGTGTTTGAATTGTAGGCTAATGGCCACGTGCACTTGCTAGCGCTCGCGAGCAACGATGAGCTGGTCCATCTCTTCGACATGCACGCCAACGGAGCCCTTGATGCTCGAGAACTCAACGGAGTTGCACACTAAGATGGGAACCGTCACATCGTAGCCCTCAGCAGCAATTGCCTCGCGATCGAACTCAATGAGCACATCGCCCTTATGGACGATGTCACCCACTTGCGCATGTACGGTAAAGTGCTTGCCCTCAAGCTGAACAGTGTCCAAACCAACGTGGATGAGCACGTCCAAGCCATCGACCGTGTTAAGCGCAACAGCGTGTCCCGTGGGAAAAATGGCCTCGACCTTGGCATCAGCCGGTGCAATCACACGCGTGCCGGTAGGCTGAATCGCCACGCCCTGGCCCAAAAGCCCGGTGGCAAATGTCTGGTCGTTTACCTCGGACAACGGAATGACGTCGCCCGAGATGGGAGCATCCAGCGTAAGGACTCGACCACGCATACCAAAAGACCTTAGGACTTTAGTGAACATGCTCCCCCTCGGACATACCAATCGACCAAAATAGCCTTAACAGTTTACCACTTGGCACTCGTTTTTGACCATTAGGGAAGTTCGCGCTTGACAACCTCGACGATGTCGTCAACAACGCGCTGGGTCAGCTCGTGCGTCTCGGCCTCGGCCATAACGCGGACCAGCGGCTCGGTACCGCTCGGGCGCACCAGAATGCGGCCGCGGCCGTCAAGCTCCTTCTCGGCAGCAGCGACGGCATCCCAGATGGGCTGGCAATCGTCCAGACCAGCCTTGTTGTCGGAATGCACGTTGACGAGTACCTGCGGGTACTTCTTCATGATGCCGGCAAGATCGGTGAGGGTGCGACCGGTGCGCTTAAGCACGGCCAGCAGCTGAAGAGCCGTCACCAGGCCGTCACCGGTGGTGTTGTGCTCCAGGAAGATGATGTGGCCGGACTGTTCGCCGCCGATGACGGCACCGTCCGCAAGCATACGCTCCAAAACGTAGCGGTCGCCCACAGCGGTCTGAACCATCTCGAAGCCCTGCTCCTTCATAGCGATGGAGAAGCCAAGGTTGCACATGACGGTCGAGACGATCTCGGAGTTGGCGAGCTTGCCGCGGGCGGCGAGGTCAGAACCGCAGATAGCCAGGATGTAGTCGCCGTCGATCTCATTGCCCTCGCTGTCCACGAACAGTACGCGGTCGGCGTCGCCGTCGTGGGCCAGACCGATGTCAGCATGGGTGCGCAGCACGAGCTCGCGCAGGGGCTCGAGGTGCGTAGAGCCGCACTCGACATTGATGTCGGTGCCGCAGTAATCGGTGTTGATGGCATGGACCGTGGCACCCAGGCGCTGCAGCGCGGCAGGCGTGGTCTGGCAGGAAGCACCGTGACCGCAGTCGACGGCAACCACCAGGCCATCGAGCCTCAGGCCATCAAGCGTATCGATGGCGTGGTCGACGTATGCCTTGCGAGCGTCCTTCATCTTGATGATGTGGCCCACGCCGGCACCGGTCGGCAGCGTGTCGGCAGCCATGGCTTCCTCGGACATGACCCAGGCGCTGATCTCTTCCTCGACCGCATCGGGAAGCTTCATGCCCTTGCGGCTAAAGAACTTGATGCCGTTGAACTCCGGCGGATTATGCGAAGCAGAGATGACGATGCCGCCGTCGAGCTCATTCTGGACGGTGAGCAGCGCCACGGCAGGCGTGGGGATGACGCCGCAGCAGTGCGGACGACCGCCCTCGGCCATGATGCCGGCGGTCAGAGCGCTCTCGAGCATAGTACCCGAAAGACGCGTGTCGCGGCCGACGCAGATATCCGGACCAAGGAACTTGGTCGCCGCGCGGCCCAGGCGAAACGCGAGGTCGCACGAAAGGTCGGCATTGGCGACGCCACGGACGCCGTCGGTACCGAAGATGTTCTGGGGCATAGGATCGCTCCTTCCCTAGCAGGCGATATGCAACCGCCCACCCTAGTCGAAAAAGAAAAGCGGGACCCGCCGAGGAATCGGCAGGCCCCGCTTGTACATTGTATCTCGAAAGGAGATAAAACCTTAGCGCTTGGAGAACTGGGGAGCGCGGCGGGCCTTCTTGAGGCCGTACTTCTTGCGCTCGACCACGCGAGCATCGCGCATAAGGAAACCGGCCTTCTTGAGGTCAGCACGGTAGTCGCCAGCGTTCAGAAGAGCGCGGGCGATGCCCAGGCGCAGAGCGCCGGACTGACCGGAGATGCCGCCGCCATCGCACAGAGCGATGACGTCGAACTGACCGGCGGTGTCGGTCACCTTGAAGGGAGCAAGGGCGTTCTCAACGAGCTGATGACGGCCGAAATACTGCTCGGCGTCACGCTTGTTGATGGTCACCTTGCCGGTGCCGGGGACGAGACGGACGCGGGCGACGGCGTTCTTACGACGGCCGGTACCCTGGTAGACAACGGTGTTCTCAGCCATCTTTAAGCCTCCAGCTCAATCTTCGTGGGGTTCTGGGCAGCGTGCGGATGCTCGGCACCAGCGTAGACCTTAAGCTTGGTCATCTGGGCACGGCCGAGGGTGGTCTTGGGCAGCATACCGCGAACGGCGCGCTCGATGACCTTCTCCGGGTGCTTCTCCATAGCCTGGCGGAAGCTCTCAGCCTTGAGGCCGCCGTTGTAGCCGCTGTGGCGATAATAGGTCTTCGTGTCGGCCTTGTTACCGGTAAGCTGGACCTTATCGGCGTTGATGACGACAACGAAGTCGCCGCAGTCGCTGTTGGGCGTGAACTGGGGCTTGTTCTTACCGCGCAGGATCATTGCGATCTGGGTGGCAAGACGGCCCAGGACAGCACCATCGGCGTCGACGAGAACCCAGTTGCGCTGGACCTCGCCCTGCTTGGCGTAGTGAGTCGATTTCGAAATCACTTAGACTCCTCCATGTACAGTACGTGTTGTTACAGAGATTCACGGGGCTCTGCAAGTAACCCGTCCATATTACCCCGCTCGCCGTACGAGTCAACAGGTATTTTGGCTCCGACCAGAGTTTCTGCACATGTCATCCACGAGCCGTGACGTTGCAGCGCTAGCGCTCGACAAATGCCTCGATATCTCCCAGCAAGCGCTTTGCCTCCTGGCGGCCCTGGATATACAGGTCGAGAAGCTTGGCCGGATCATGCTCGACATGGCCGACCTCGACCGGCTTTTGCGGAGCGATGACCAGCGCGCGGCCCTCGCGCTCATACTTCCACAGGTGCATGCGCTGGAGGTTATAGCGGTCGTGGCGCGTCTCGATAGCCTCGAGCAGGTAGGGGTAGTCGGCATAGCGGGCGCGCGCGGCAGGCATAAACTCGTAGGGCTTTTTCTCGTACGAGCGGTCCTGCGTGACAATGACAACCGCGCGCTCGAAGCCGGCCTCCTCCAGCACATGCTCGATAGGAACCGAATCGGCTACGCCGCCGTCGACGTATTTGTGCCCGTCAATCTCGACCGGCGGCGTCACCAGCGGCAACGAGGTCGAGGCACGCACGCAATCGATATCGAGCATGGCGTTTTTGACGGGCAGGTAGGCAGCGGTGCCGAATAACATGTCCGTCGCGACAGCATACATTTCGATGGGGCTCGCGTCGAAGGTCTCGTTATCGAAGGGGTCTAGGCGATCCTGCACGTCGTTGAAAATAAAGTCGTAGCCGACGATGGAACCCGTGGACGCAAACGATGCGGCGCCCATGAAGCGGTTGTCGTTGCAGAAAGCCAGGTTGATGCGGTTGGCACGGCCGATCTGGTGCGACTTGTAGTTCACGCCGTTGAGAGCGCCGGCCGATACGCCATATACCGCCGGAATCTCGACACCGGCCTCCATGAGGACGTCGAGCACGCCCGCGGTAAACTGCCCGCGAAAACTACCGCCCTCCAGGACGAGCGCGACCTTGCCAGCATTTTTCGCCTTATCTTCTATAGTCATGATGACCTCCTACCGTTGCGTTTTGGCTTTCTTCTACCCAGTTTTGCAGAGGAGAGCGCGCAGGTTTTGGAGTTGAGAAGGACGGGGCGGTCGGCGGGAAAGCGCGTCCCGGTCTCAGAGCAAATTCCGGGTCGCAGTTTCCGCTGAGCCCGCCAACCGGAAAATGAATCCCATTCCGAGCTTAGATTTCGGGATGTAGTTTCCACTTGAGGCGTCATCCGGAAACTACGTCCCAGTCTGAGCGCGGATTCCGGGATGAACTTTCCGCCAACAACCCATTCGGAAAATGCATCCCATTCTGAGCCGATATTCTGGGACACAGTTTCCGTTGGACGACCGCTGGGAAAGCGCGTCCCACTCTGCGTCACTGAGGCTTTTTCTTTACGCTCGCGCCCTGCACAGAGTTCGATTCTCCGCGGTACGGGGCTTGCGTTGAGGCGGGGCATGGGTCGCCGGAGCTAATCGACATCGCATCGATATCTGGCTGGGGCATTGCGCGGAGAATCCGCGTATTTGCTTCGCAAATCCGCACCGGCTTCGGCCGCCTGCCGGCGTCCTCGCCCGCTCGCTACAAACGCTTCGCGTTTGCTTAACGCTCGCGCCCTTCACAGAGTTCGATTCTCCGCGGTACGGACTAGAAATAAACAGACAGGTAGATACGAATATCTACCTGTCTGTTACTTATGGTGGAGGCGCGGAGAATCGAACTCCGGTCCACGAAAGCCCCCTGATTGGCATCTCCAAGCTCAGTCGCTGGTTTTGTCTCGGACGCTTTGCGCGCAGCGACACGCTCGCGACGTCCTAACCGGTTCGATCTTAGCCCGCGCCATACCGATTACGTGCGCAGGAGCATTCCCCTAACATGACGTCGCGCCGGTGTCGGGGAAATCACCGGGTTGACGCGCCGCTATAAATTAAGCAGCGAGAGCCATAGGCTCAAAAGAAGAGTTGTTGTCAATTCAATTTGACGGTACCCCTGTTTAACGAGGCGAGGAGACCTCGGCTTGCTTCCTCTCTCAGAGCTATCGTGTCGAAACCAGTCGCCCCCGAATGTTGGGAAAGTCTGGATGGTATCGGGCCTGCAAACACCCGATAACCGTCGACTTTTCAAGGAACATACGGGGCGAGCCCCGCTTGTGGAGTGTTATCTTACCACGTTCTGAAAGCGGACAGCTGTTCTATGCACGAGCTGTGAAGACCCCAATGTGCGCCGCACTTCGCACTTTTGCTACCGATCGCGTCACGTATATTTTCGCCAAGCAAAATTGACCCGTCGAAAGGACCGTTATGGATACCAAGCAGCAACTCGTCAATGCCCTCGCAGGCCTGGGCTCAACCATTACCGAAGCTATGGATGTCATCGAAGGCTTTGTCCCCTGCGGACATCCCGCCCTCACGGTATCGAACGCACTCGTCGCGCTGGACGCTGCCGATGATGCCGCTCTTGCCCAGCAGCTTGAGACCGTCGAGGGCTTTATCGACCACGTGAGCGAGAACCGTGGCGTGACCGCCTACCACGGCATCGAGGTCGAGCTCGCGGGCCCCAAAGCCGATCTGCTCGCAGCAATCCGCGAGGTAGGTGCCCTCATGCAGACCGCAGGCGTCAAGAACACCCAGGTCAACGAGTGGGTCTACCGCAGCCTGGCAGCACTCGACAGCTCCGACGAAAAGGCAGCCGAA
Source organism: Collinsella sp. AM24-1 (assembly GCF_003470325.1). Lineage (NCBI taxonomy): Bacteria > Bacillati > Actinomycetota > Coriobacteriia > Coriobacteriales > Coriobacteriaceae > Collinsella > Collinsella sp. AM24-1. The sequence goes on from NZ_QRHM01000011.1 coordinate 21,229, forward strand.
CAGCTCGCAGAAAGTCCCGCCATTAAGGCCGAGCTTTTGTAAATAGCAGGCGCGGGTCCCTTGGCGCATCGTCGTCCAAGAGGCCCGCAAACAGTTCGCGTCAACCGATAGCCGCGCCGCCGCGTTCGGCCAAAGTAAGAATCGGCATCATTTGACGAGGTGTCTTTGCTGCAAGATCGGCATGTTCGAGCAGTTTGCGATCGTTAGTTACCAAGTAATCTGCCCCAGCGCGTCTGCATGCCGCCAACACCAAATTATCCTCGTAATCATGATGAAGCGTTAGATACTTATCGGCCAACCACAAATCGGATGCGTCTGCGCCCACGGCGGTGGCGCTTTCGGTCATATTTCGAACAAACGCCAGCGCCGCATCGCCTATCGCTCGTGCCGATGCTTCGTCGACCGAGCCTTTTTTAGCAATAACCCTGCGCTTGAGCTCGTGCTGGACAACATACAGTACATCCTTGGCGATATGCACCGGAAAGAGCAACGTTGCGCCAGATTCCGCAGCCCGTCCGATAAACGCACGCGCGGCAAGCGACTCGGCATGGTCGACGCAAAATGAATCAACCCATACGTTGGCGTCCACCATGATCTTGAGGGGAGCCCCGCTCACAGGATCATCCCCTTTTGGCGATAGCGCTCGTCCATGGCTTCGGAATAGATTGTGTCCCAATCGCGATCGTCGGATACGGGCGACGTAGCAATGCCCAGGTCCGCGTAAAGCCGGTCTGCCGCTGCCCACGACGCGGCGAACGGAGTATCGGGCACGACGGCCTGTTGCCGGTCGTCGACGGCCGCAAGCACTTCCTCGCACTGCCCGCCACCCTGCGCGACCTTGGCCACCACCTTTTTGATGAGCTCGGGCAGTGAGGCGCCCGAAAGCCGCAACGCTTCCTCCGCATGGTCCTTGACCTGACGATCGACGCGAACATTCACCTGCGCCATGCTGCCAACAGCACCCATCTCAACCTCACCTTCGACTTCTGCTATCTTTGCTAGCATCACTATATATTGCTGCTAGCACATGGTCAAACGCAAAAGGCCTGCATTCCGACAGATGCAACACCGTCCAAATGCAGGCCATAAACTCAAGTAAAAGCGCTAGCGCAGATATGCCTTCGCGTTGCTCAGGCTGTAGGCAATCGTCGAGCCATTGTGCAGCAGCGACGACGCCTGCGGGGTAATCGCGCCGGTAATGCCCAGCGCCAGGAGCGCTGAGTTGGTGAGCATCACCTTAGAATAGGAGCTCGTCAAACGATCAACGAGGCCCTGGCTCATGCGGCGCAGGCGCACGATCGCGGCCAGATCCGTGTCGGTCAGGATGATGTCTGCGACCTCCTTGGCAATGTCGCTTCCGCCACCCATCGCCAGGCCCACGTCAGCCAAACCGAGTGCCGGCGAATCGTTAACGCCGTCGCCCACCATGGCAACGTGGCGCCCCTCGCCCTTAATGCGCTTTACATACGCGTACTTGTCCTCGGGCAGCAGCTCGGCCTTAAACTCGTCAACCCCTGCCTCTCGCGCAATGCGCTCGGCCGTGCGCTCGGAATCGCCCGTGAGCATAACGACATGCTTGACGCCCAGCGCATGCAGGTCGGCGATGGCCTCGCGGACCCCGGGCTTAAGCGGGTCCTCGATACCGAGCACGCCCACAACGGTGCCGTCGACCGCCAGATACAGCGGCGACAGGGCCTGCATCTGGGACTCGATTTGCTCCTTAATGTCGGAATCGAGCTGCGCGCTCTCGTCCTCAAACACAAAGTGTGCCGAGCCGATGATGGCGCGACGCCCTTCGATGGACGAAGCGATGCCGTGCGCCACGATGTACTCGACGGCAGCATGGCGCTCGCGGTGCTCGAGCCCGCGCTCACGTGCCGCATTGACCACGGCACGCGCCACCGGATGCGGAAAATGTTCCTCCAAGCAAGCGGAAAGGCGCAGGATCTCGTCCTCGCTCCAGCCATCGGTGGTGAGCACACAGGTAAGACGCGGCTGCGCCTCGGTGAGCGTGCCGGTCTTATCAAAGACAATGGTATCGGCCTTGGCAAACGACTCAAAGTACTTCGCGCCCTTGACCATGACGCCCATCTTGGCAGCATCGCTCATAGCGGTCATGACGGCAACGGAACCCGTGAGCTTGAGTGCGCACGAGTAGTCGACCATCAGCGCCGCCGAGGTCTTGATGAGGCTTCGCGTGGTGAACGCAACCAAGCCCGCGAGCAGGAAGTTCCACGGGACGATCTTGTTGGCGAGGTCTTCCATGTGCGACTGGCCCTCGGACTTGAGCGAGTCGGCCGCCTGCACGAGCGAAACGATTGAGCGGAGCTTGGTCTGAGCCGTGTTGGCGCGCACGCGCACCAAGATGCTACCGTCTTCCACGACGGTTCCGGCGAACACGTCGTCGCCTTCGCTGCGCTCGACGGCAAGCGGCTCGCCGGTCAGGGTCGCCTGGTTGACCATAGCGCTCCCCTGCTCAACAACACCATCGATACAAATGGACATGCCAGTACGCACGGCGACCAGATCGCCGGGCTCAAGCTCGGTGGCGGGAACGCTCACCTCGGTGTCGCCGACAACCTTTTGCGCCTTGTCGGGCACGTCGAGCAGCGAGTTGATGAGCTCGTTTTCGCTCATGGCGCGGGTGTAGTCCTCGAGCAGCTCGCCCACGTTGAGCAGGAACATCGTCTGGCCCGCGGTGTCGACGTCGCGTTTGACGAACGAAATGCCGATGGCCGAAGCGTCGAGCACAGGAACGGTCAGGCGTGGCTGCGCCAGCTCATGAAGGGCGGCGCGCAAAAAGGTCATGTAACCGGCTACGACAAACACCGCACGCAGGGGCGTGGGCAAAAACCATCGGCGCGCATAGTGGGCGCCGATGAGTGTGGCAAGATCCATAACGAGCTTGTGCTTGCGTGGCTCAAGCTGCATCACGTAACCCGTCTTTGCGTCAGCGATGGCCTGGACATCGAGCGCACCGACGGCGGCCAGCACGGCATCGCGGTGCGGCTCGTCATATTCGAGCGCCATCTGGCCAATACGGCCGTAGACGCGCACTTTGTGCACGCCGTCGATGTCGCCGCCGAGCTTAAGAAGCGCATCGAGATCGCTCTCTGGCACAGGACCCGCCAACTGAAGACGGGTCCTGCCGGGGATCTCGCTGATAATCGAGAATCTCATAGTTTGTGCCTGGGAGTGCTACTCGGCTGCCTTGTCCGCAGCGGCCTCGCTCTGGGTGAGATAGGCAGCCTCGGCAACCATATCGTCGACCTCGGCCTTGGCCTGCTCGACCATGTCCTGGTAGCCATTCTTGATGCGCATGCCGCACGCAATACCCTGCACGCAGGCATTCTTTACCGGAGCGCTGGTGAGCAGCTTGATGCCAGCCGTACCAAGCAGAAAACCGCCACCGACAAGCAGGGTGTTAAACGTCGACTTCTTCATGTTGCTTCTCCCTTTTGCCGCATTGGACGCGGCACGGTGCCTCAGCACCCGAGTAAATAAGTTTGCTCGAGCACACTTTTGGAAAATAGTTTAGTTTATCTAACTATTGAGGTCAACAAAGGTTAACTTTTTGGAAATCTTGGGGCGCGATGTGACCAAGGGACCGCCCCTGCTTCACATCCACAAAAAATGAGGGCGCCAACGGCGCCCTCATTCACCAAATTCCATTCAGCCTACCTGACCCGAACGGCCGAGTCATTGCAGAACCCGGGAGCCCCGGCAGGGTGGGCGCTTGCTCAAAATGAGTTCCCTTCAAAACAATGGGCGCGCCAACAGCGCGCCCATTCACTCTATTCAATCCAGCCCACCTGACCCGAACGGCCGAGTCGTTGCGGAACCCGGAAGCCCCGGCGGGGCGGGTGCTTGCTCAAAATGAGTTCCGCACGCAAAGAAGGCCACTTAATGTGGCCTTCGTCTTGCGCAGGACTGTTTGAAATTTTGAGGAAGCACCCGCCCTGCCGGGGCTCCCGGGTTCCCGTTTACGAGAGCGACGTTCTCAGCAACTCGTTGAAGAGCTTCGGGTTGCCCTTACCGCGGCTCGCCTTCATGCACTGGCCCACCAAAAAGCCGATGACCTTCTGGTTGCCGTCGCGGTACTGCTGCGCCTGCTCGGCACAGTTAGCCAGCACCTCGTCCACGATCGGCTGCAGCGCGCCGGCATCGCTCACCTGACGCATACCGCGCTCGTCGACGATCTTGTTGGGGTCGTCGCCGGTCTGGGCCATGGCCTCAAAAACCTCGTGCGCCTGGTTGGAGCTGATGGCATCGGTCGCCAGCAGCTTGGCGAGTGCCGCCACCTGAGCCGGCGCGATGCCGGACTCGGCGAGCGACACGCCCGCGCCCTTAAGGTAGGCGATCATCTCGTTGACCAGCAGGTTTGCGACCGTCTGGGCCTCTTTGCCAGCCATACCGGCAGCAGCGACCTCAAAGAAGTCGGCAAACTCGGGGTCGCCTGCAATCTGCTCGGCGTCGGCCGTCTTAATGCCAAAATCGGCCTCAAAGCGGGCGCGCTTGGCATCGGGCAGCTCGGGAATCTCGCCGCGGCAGCGGTCGATGAACTCGTCATCCAGATCGAACGGCGCCAGGTCGGGGTCGGGGAACAGACGATAGTCGTCTGCCGTCTCCTTGACGCGCATGACCACGGTGCGCTTGCGGCTGGGCTCCCAGTGGCGGGTCTCCTGATAGATGATGCCGCCCTCCTCGAGCACCTCGGCCTGACGGCAAATCTCGTAGGCAAGGCCGTCATGCAGGCTCTTAAACGAGTTGAGGTTCTTGAGCTCGGTCTTGGTGCCCAGCTTGGTCTCGCCGCGGCGACGCAGGCTCACGTTGCCGTCGCAGCGCATGGAGCCCTTCTCCATGGAGCAGTCGGAAATACCCAGCGTCACAAAGATGCGACGGAGCTTTTCCATAAACAGGCGCGCCTCCTCGGGCGTACGCAGATCGGGCTCGGTCACGAGCTCAATCAAAGGCGTGCCGCAGCGGTTGTAGTCGACGAGCGACTCGGCCGCGGCGGTAATGCGGCCCTCGGCACCGCCCACGTGCACCATCTTGGCGGCGTCCTCCTCCATGTGGATGCGCAGGATGCGGATGGGCACCGTGTAGGAACCGTCCTCGCGACGCTCGGGCATCTGCAGGTTGGACGCGTCATAGCTGGCCAGATGGCCGGCGTGCTGATTGCCCTCGCGCATGGTCGACGTCATGGACGTGGACAGGCCCTCAGCGTTGGCCGAAGCGCTCGCCAGGCTCTGGGCCTCGGCCTCGCCAAACGCGCAGTCGGGACGCTCGGCGGCACCACGACCGGTCACGTCCAGATCCAGGTGACCGTACATGGCAAAGGCGACCGGGCCCTGCGTGGTCTGGAAGTTCTTGGCCATATCGGGATAGAAGTAGTGCTTGCGGTAGAACATCGAGTGGCGCTGGATCTCGCAGTTGGTGGCCAGACCCGCCTTGACGATGCTCTCGATGGCGCGTTTGTTGGGCACCGGCAGCGCTCCGGGTAGGCCCAGGCACACCGGGCACACGTTGGCGTTGGGCTCGTCATCGTGGCTGAGCCTGCAATTGCAGAACATCTTGGTATCGAGTGCGGTGAGCTCGGTATGGATCTCCAGGCCGATCACGGCCTCCCAATCCTGCAGGACCTCGGAAAGCTCCTTCATTACAGCTCGCCTCCCTTCCCGGCAAAATCGGGCGCGACGGAAAGCGCGGGCGCACCCGTGGCGGCATCGGCAAAGCCGCGCTCCAGGGCGCGGGCAAATGTGAGCAGCTGACGGTCCTTAAAGGCGGGCCCCACCAGCTGGGCAGAAACGGGCAGGCGGCTGTCCTCGCCTAGGCCCAGCGGCACCGAGATACCACCATTGCCGCAAATGTTAAGCGAAATGGTGTACAGGTCGGACAGGTACATCTGCGTGGGGTCGCTGATCTCGCCAAACTTAAAGGCCGTGCGCGGCGAAGCGGGCATGAGGATGGTGTCCACCTTGGCATACGCGGCGTCGTAGTCCTGCGTGATGAGCGTGCGGGCCTTTTGCGCGGCATAGTAGTACTTGTCGTACACGCCCGAGCTCAGCAGGTAGGCGCCGAGCATCTGACGGCGCTTGGCCTCGGCGCCAAAGCCGTGGGCGCGCGAGAGCGAGCTCTGGTCGGAAAGGTTGGCGCAACCCTCCTCCTGATAGCCGTAGCGAATGCCATCGAAACGGGCCAGGTTGGAAAACGCCTCGGCCGGACCGATGACATAGTAGGCGGCGATGGCGGCGTCCAGGTGCGGCAGGTCGACCTCGACCAGCTCGGCACCCTGGTTCTGCAGTTCCTGGGCGGCACGCTCAACAGCGGCCTTGACCTCCGGCGTCAGGCCCTCGGCCTCCATAAACGCAGGGATAATGCCCACGCGCTTGCCCTCGATGCTGTCGTTGAGATGCTCGGTAAAGTCGACGGCGCAATCCTGGCTGGTGCAGTCATACGGATCGTGGCCCGCGCCGGTAAGCGCGTTCATGGCAAGCGCGACATCCTCGACCGTGCGGCCGAAGGGGCCAACCTGGTCGAGCGACGAGCCAAAGGCCACAACGCCGTAACGGCTCACGGCGCCATACGTGGGCTTAAAGCCCACCACGCCGCACAGCGACGCCGGCTGGCGAATGGAGCCACCGGTGTCCGAGCCCAGTGAGAGCGCGACCTCGCCCGCGGCGACGGCGGCAGCGGAGCCGCCCGAGGAGCCGCCGGGCACGCGCTCGGTATCCCAAGGGTTGTTGGTGCGGTGGAAGGCCGAGCTCTCGGTGGAGCTGCCAAAGGCGAACTCGTCCATGTTGGCCTTGCCCATGGGCAGGCAGCCTGCATCGAGCATGCGCTGAACGCAGGTGGCGGTGTAGACGCTCTGGTAGTTCTCGAGCATACGGGAAGCGCAGGTGGTGCGCGTACCCACGAGGTTCATGTTGTCCTTGATGGCCAGCGGCACGCCCGCGAGCGGGGGCAGCGGCTTGCCTGCGGCACGGCGGGCGTCGATTTTGGCAGCGGCCTCAAGCGCGAGCTCGGGCGCTACCTGCAGAAATGCCTGGACGCCGCCTTCGCGCGCCTCGATGGCCTCGAGCGAGGCCTGCGCGACCTCGGTGGCGGAGAAATCGCCAGCGGCAACGTGCTCGGCCAGCTGCGCGGCCGTGAATCGATCGAGATTGAGCTTCATTACTCGCTCTCCCCCTCTCCCAAAATGGACGGCACGCGGAAGTAGCGGTCGCGCGCGCTGCCGGCGTTTTCCAGCGCGACGTCGAGCGGCAGGTCGCGTTCGGGCTCGCGCAGGTCGTCGCCCATCACGTTGGACAGGCTTCCGATGGGATGGAACGTGGGCTCCACGTCGGGCAAGTCATATTGCAGGACGGGCTCGAGCATCTGGACGGCGTCGTTCATGTAGGACGTCATCTGGGTGAGCTCGTCATCGGTCAGTGCGATCTTTGCGTACTCGGCGATGCCGCGCACGTCTTTCTCGCTGAGTGCCATAGGCGCTCCCTTCCGCATAACAGATAAACCGCTCTAGTATACAAGGCAACGCCGCTTGGAGCAGGTGCTTTACCCAAATGCAGCGAAAACGTAACGAGGGAGGCGGTTGGCAGGCGGCGGGCTGGCGGTTCTGCAGCAAAACCGCACCGTCCATAACGAAAACCGCGCCGTCCACAACGAAGACCATCACAACATTCGACGCTTTTCGCCAAAATCGCGATTTTCATCGAATGTTGTGATGGTTTGGAAGTCCCGACCACCACAAAGGTGCCTGCCCCCATTGTGGTGGTTCTGGAGAATGCCCTATGCTGAGGCCTTGGCCTTGCGGCGTTTGCGGACCGCGTGGATCACGATGTCCAGCAGCAACAGCACAATGGCTACGACCACGATGAGCACGGCAAACTCGCGCTTGCCCCAGTGGCGGCCGGCCAGCGACTTTTGCTTGTCGACGTCCTTCTTGTTGTACTTGGTGCGCACGCAGTGCACCAGCAGGCGATGGTCGTTCACGCCGTAGGGCGTGCAAGTGACGAGCGTCACCTTGTCGGCACCCGGCTCGATAGTCAGCGACTCCATCTCCTCGGGCAGCACCACCTCGGAGTCCACCATCCTGTAGGCGAGCGTCTTGTTCATGGTGTGCAGCAGCACCAGGTCGCCGGGCTCCAGCGAATGGATGTCGTCGAACATGCTCAGGTTGCGCATGCCCGAGTGCGCGGTAAGCACGCAATGCGTCGAGGTACCGCCCACCGGCAGGCTCGTGCCCTCCAGGTGGCCGACGCCCGCCATAAGGACTTCCTCGCTCGTGCCGTGGTAGATGGGCATGCTCACGTCGATGGAGGGGATCTCGACCCAGCTCATCATGGGGTCGCGGTCAAAGATGAGCTGCTCGGCGTAGGGCTCGATCTGGTCGGCGGGAAGCTCGGTGGCCTCGCCCGCCAGCTGCTCGTTAAAGGAGCGCGCCTGGAGCAGGATGCGCTCGCGCTCCTCGGCAGACAGCGCGTCCACGGTGCTGGACACGGTGCTGATCTGGTTGAACACGCCCGAGGCCTCGAGCCGGTCCAAGATCCACGGCCAGGTCATAAGGCCCACGCCAATAAGGATGATGACGATGGTGATGAGACGGTCGGCCCAGCGCGGCAGCCGCTTGCGACGGCGCTTGGGCTTTGGTTGAGGTTTGGGCTGAGGGCTTGAGCCGCCGTTGTCCGCAGCGTTATTGCTCTTCATATGTTTGGCGCCCTGCACCATCGCCGGTCACTCCTCTACAACTCAAGTTGTCTAAACAAATAATAGCCGAATTGCGAGCTCATGCGCCAGACAACGCAGCTAAACAGCATTGCGCGGCGCGAGCATGGGTCTGCATTTGCGTTTTCAAAATATCCCGAATCGGCGGGGCGATTCGGGATACAATGTCAATAGAAAACGACGCACCCCGCGTAAATGTTTGGGAGCGCGGGCGGCCTAGTTTTCTGGTTTTGTTAAATGCCCGGGCCTCTAACCCCGGGCATTCTTATTTGCGCTTGTTGCGGCGCAAATGCCTTCTACCGTCCGCACCGCGCGTGCGCCTACGGACCTTAAACCGAACCTCATACGAGTCAAGAAACGCGATGACGAACGTGCCAACCGCCGCGAGGGCGGCGAGCGCGTTAAGGAATTTCAGCATTTGGGAACCTCCGATCGAGTCGTCGGCCGCCCGCGCACGGGATGCGTCGCAAGGGTATTTTACTGCGAGCACTCACACTTACAGCTGGTAAACGCAATATTTGCAAACATCTGTTCGCTAACCATACGCCCGATCCTGCGAGCAACGGCGCCCCGGCTGCGTTGTCCAAAAAGAACGGGGCAGACTCCAGTGCGGAGTCTGCCCCGAAAAGAGAATGGCAAAGCAAGAACGTAGATGGACGAGAAAAGTGTCCGCAAGTCTCATGGCCATCACATCCCACCTGCCAAAGGGATGGGTGAGTGAGCGTTACTCCTGCTCGGACTCCTCAGCCTGCTTACGGCTGCGGATGAGGTGCGCCACGCCGATGCACAGCACCGCGCCACCAGCGATCCAAGTGAAGGTCACGCCGTTGAGACCGGTCAGCGGGAGGCCGACGGACTTGGTGTTGCCGACGTTGATGGTGATCTCACCGGTGGCGGCGTTGGTGCCGGTGCCATCCGTACCGGTCAGCTTATTGTCTCCGTCATTGCCGTCGAGCTTACCGAAGGCGATGTCGGTGCGGCCCTCGTCGGCCTTGGAAACCGCCGCCGTGAGGCCCGTCACCTTCATGCTCGCGTCATCATACGTCGCGGTGATGGTGAAAGTGAAGGGGTTGGCCTTGGTGTAATTCTCATTGGGAGCCTGGACCTCGGTCACCTTGTAGGAGCCTTCATCGAGACCTTTCACGGCAATCTGGCCATTATCGCCAGACGTGAACTTCACGTAACCGGGAAGGCTGGTGGTGCCGGCAACGGTCACGAGCTGGCCCGCGACGACGCCCGCGGTGGGGTCGTCCTTCGAGGCGATATACTGGTCTTGAGTGTTCGCATCAGCGGACTGGATGGTGAAGACGGCGCCCGCAAGGCCCTTCTCGGTGCCCTGGTCGACCTTGTTGAGGTTGAGCCTGAAAGCGAAGTCGGCGACGGTATCCTCGATCGTCTCGCCCGTGTCCTCGGCATACGGGTTGTTGGAGTACTCGAGCTTGACGGTGTTGGGGTTGCCGCGCTTGTTGCCGTCGGCTGCGTTGCCGATCACGGCGTTGCCGTTGAGCTTTGCCTTGTAGAAGACAACGATCTTGGTGTCGGCGGTCACGCTCGCGACGTCCTTGAGGCCCTTCTTGCCGTCTCCGGTCTTGAACTCGACCGTCAGCGTGTTGTTGTTGCTAGCATCAGCATCCGTCACGGTATAATTGTTCGACTCAATCTCGCTGTAAGTCTCGCCGTTCAGCGCGTACACCTTAACCGAGCCTTTGACATAGTCAAGGCCATTGGAAAGCCCGTCGGTGAACTTGTAAGCATACGTGCCAAAGGTAGCGTAGTTGCTGGCGATCGTGCCGGTCAGCTTGTAGTTAACTTCCTGGCCGATCTGGGAATCGGCGACATCATTCCATTTGTTGGAGCCCTTGATGTCGGTGGCATCGGCGGCGTCGGCATCGTCGAGGACCTTCTTCTCGACAGTGGGCACGCCCTTCTTTGGCGTAACGGTCGTCGCGTCTACGCCGTCGATCACGGCGTAGACGGGAGAGGTGAACACATCGGTCGACTTGTCAGCAGGCTTACCGGGAGTAGCGGTGAGGAAGAGCCAGTAGCCGGCGCCGAGTCCGGAAAGGGATGCACTGCCCTCGCTCGTCACCTCCCAGGCGGTGCTGCTCTTCAGGCCATCGGCGATTAGACTGAGAACGTTGTCGCTAGCAACCTTCGAATCGGTCCCGGTAACTTCAGATTTGGTGCTAAGCCAATCGGCAGCATCCTGTGCGTTCTTGCTATCGTAGGATGCATCCTTTGTCTTGATGGCGTTTACGACAGCAGTTTGGGCTTCGGAGCTGGCCCATTCGATGCTACTCACCGTCGTATTCCCACCGGTCGTCGTGACCTTTGCCTTGAAGATCTGGATACCCTTATAGGTCGTGGACGCAGCGTAATCGGCGTCCTCGAACGTGACGGTCGACCCCGTTCCCTCGGCAAACGCCATGGTCACCGGTGCCATCACTCCGCCGAAGCTCAGGGCTGCGGTGAGGCCGGCGGTTACTGCCAGGCGTGCGATGTTCTTGGTTGTTTTCATGTTGGGACCTCTTTCTTGGAGGTTGCTTTAATTCTCGTCATCACCAAAAGTCAGCAGGCTCATTTCCCTGCGCTCTAATCGCTACGGAGGCAGTACGCCATTGAGCAGGGGGGACAATTATTTATCATGGCGACCTCCTCCCCGCTTGATGACGAGCGCGACGACAATAGCCACTACTCCGATGACGGCCAAAGCCGTTACCAACACCAACGTTCTATCTCCCGTCGAGGGCATAAAGCCTCGACTCACTTCGTTACTTGGGGTGTTAAGCACCGACAACTCGACTAAACCCTTCCCGGCATCGGCGGCATCAACTCGCAGAGGGCTTTCGGCCGATACGGTCACCTTAGGCTTGGCGGCCGCCACCTGGTCGACGTCCAGGCCCTCAGCCTTGACCGTCACGGAGCGCGTGCCCTCAAAGGCGGTGTAGCCCTTGGGCGCCTTGAGCTCGCGGACCTCCAGCTTGCCCGAGTCCACGCCCGAGACGGTCACACGGCCGTCCTCGCCCGTGGTGACGGTGGCCTTGCCCTCCGCATCCCACGTGCCGTCGGCCGCCAGCGTGCGGCCGCGGTCGTCGGCGATGCTCAGGACCGCCCCGGCAAGCGGCTTGTCGCCGTCGCTGCCGCGCTTGGTGAGCGCGAGATCCCAAGTGTAGGCGCACGCATCGTCGCTCGGCGTGCGGGTGAAGCCGGCATCGCCGGACTGGTCGGCAAAGGGAGAGCGCGGGTAGCGCAGATAGACCTCGTTGGGGTTGCCCTTCGCGATGCCGCGGTTGCACGCGCTGTTGAGCGGCGCGTTGTACACGGCGACCACGCGGGCGCCCGCGGCGAAGGCGTCGGCCCCGCCGAGCGCGGCGATCAGGTCGCCGGTGCGCACGGTGAAGGTCCCGTCCGCCGCCACCTTGGTGGCGCACTGGGCCGTGATGTCGGTCCAGCCCTGCGCGGGCTCGGTGCCGGCGCGCCCGTCCTTACCGTTCGAGACGGCGTCGAAGGTGCCATCCGCGCCCGCCGCCACGTACACACGCATGCTCGCGGCCACCTTGGAGGGGTCGAGCCCCGCGCTCATGGTGTCGACGAACTGCACCGCGTAGGTGTCATAGGCGGAAAGGCCCGCGGGAACCGTGGCCGAGAGGCGCCAGTACAGGTCGTCGGCGACCGTGGCGTCGGCGGCCTTCTGCCATGCGGCGGTGTTGTCCTCCAGCACGTGCTTGGCGACCTTGGGCGTCGCGGCCTTGGGCTTGACGGTGACGGCGTTGCCGCCCACCAGCGCCATGATCGGCACGGTGCCGGCCTCGCCCTGGGCGATGGCGTCGTCTCTGGCGACGATGAGCCAGTAGCCGCAGGGCAGCTCGGCCGCCGTGCCCGCGTTAAGGGCCACGGGCACGGCGCCAGAGCTCTGGAGGGAACGAGCGAGCTGTGCGCTCAGCGCGCTCGTAAGGTGGGAATCGGTGTTGAGCCACTCGGCAGCTTCCTGCGCGGTGGTCTGGGAATCGGGCATGCCGGCGCTGTGCAGCACAGGCAGGACAGCGTCGCGCGCGGCGTCGCTTGCCCAAGCGAGGTCGGTAAAGGTCTTGGCGTCGCCGTCGCCGTCGACGACGTTGGCGCTAAAGATCTGGTAGGCGTCGTAGTTGCTCGCCACGGCGCCGCTCACCGTGATGGAACCGGTCGAGGTCGGCGCGGCCTGCGCGGATGCGGGGAACACAACCGCGCAGATGCCGATCAGGAGGGCAAGCAGCGCAAACAAGATCGGGAAGGAGCAAACTTTCTTATTCACGACGCTCACCTCCCTTCGCATTCGCCTTGCGACGAATGTGCATCCAGGCCGCAGCAGCGCAAAGCACCGCCGCGCCGGCAAGGTACGTCAGAGTGACGCCCGACATACCAGAAAGGGGCAAAGAGGTGGAGTAGGTGTTGGTGAAGGTGGGAGTGGACTTGCCGGTGAGGTCGTGGGGCGTGTCAGTGGTCACTTCATTGCCATCACGATCCTGAATCTGCTTGTAGGTCGCAGTGACGTCGATATGGTGGTTAGAGTCGTCAGTCGCGTTAACCGTAATCTGATAGACCGACTTGTCGTACGTATAGTGCGAGAACAGCGAACCGTCGTCTTTCTCGCGCACGTAGTACGTGAAGGTCTTGGAAGCACCACGGCCAGTGGGGCCAGACGCGAGCTGGTCGAGTTGATCGAGTTTGTAATCAATCTTGTCGAAGCTCAGGGTCTGGGACTTGTCGCCGTCGGCAGTGGTGGACTTGCTGCTAACGATATCCGTAAAATCTGTGTCGGTCGCAAGCTGGAGCGTGAACTCCTTCATCTCGCCACCCTCAACGACCTTAGTCGCCATAGGCGTCCAGGAGCCCTTCGAGTCGTACGGAGTGAACTTGTTAGTGAAAGTCGTGGAGTCACCCTCACAGATAATTGGATAATAGTCTCCACTCTTCTGCACCTTGCTCCTCGCTTTTACGTTCTCCCACTTCCCAGACGACTCGCGGAATTCGTACTTGGTTACACCGACGTTTTTAATCGTGTAGTTATGGATGTAAAGATCCTTCAGTTGGCTTGAGTTTTCTTTACTCGGAACAGACATGAGCAAGGTCTTGGTATCTTCGGCCGTCACCACAATCTTATACACGCTGGAGTCGTACGTGATGCCAGAATCACCACCGGGATCTTCGACCAAGTAGTATGTGATTTCGTTACCCGCGCCACTCGATGCGAATTGTTCACCAAGGTCAAACGTAATGCTGCCTTCTGCATCATTTGCTGCTGTTCCAACCTCGGTGCAAACGTCGCGATTGAATGTCGTGCCAGCTGTCGTGCCAGCCAAAGGGTCGTCTGAATCCTTGCGATACACCGTAAAGGAGAACTCCCCATCATTGAGCTTGCGGCCTTCCAGCTTCTTGGTCGCCTTGAGCTTGAGGCTCGGATAGACATACGTGTCCTCAGGCGCGCCCATGTACAGGTCGCCGTTCGACATGATGCCGCCGCCATGGTTCCAGGAATAATTGCCCGTGATAAACGTCGCGCCCGCCTCTAGCGCAGCCTTTCGCGCATTGATCGCCTCGGGGTCTTGAGCCTTAACATTCGAACTCAGGCCGATGCTGTTATATACCTGCACGCCACCGTTAGCGGGGACAGTAATGGCTTTCTGAAGCTCTAAGCTTCCCCGATACTTAGCATCGCCGCCGCCAAGCATTTTGCCAATCACCGCCGCGATCGGAGTCGTATGACCCTCCGCCGCAAGGAAGAAGTCCGCGTGGCCGTTTTCGCGAAACACTTCGGCATTGTAGGCGTCGGAGTCCTGGTCCTTACCGTGACCACCGCCGGAAAGATGGGGGGTGCCGTTATTGCCTGTATTACTCACGGATTCGTAATCGTTCGCGTTTTGCTCATTTCCGGCAGAAGTATTACCGAAAATCGCCGTGCCGTCGGTGCCTGTCACCAAAGTCTTACCCGTCGGGCAAACCGCAACGCCGCCACCGTAGCCACCGGCCTCATTGCTGCTTATATAGGAGTTATAGACAAATAGCCTACCAGCATTAGACGCGACCTTAGAATCGCCCTGGACGAAGATGCCGCCTCCACCCCAGTCAAAGCGAGACATGCAGTGGTTATTAGTGATATAGACTGGATTTGAATTTGACGCTCCTTTTATCATCGCGTCAACCATCTGGCCCACGCGAATGCCGGCACCCTCAGAGCGAAAACTCACGTTAGAGGCAATAGTTCCCCCCGTAATGTTGAGCCATGCCGTTCTCCCCCCTTGGTGTCCGATGTCGGTCACATAGACGCCACCGCCAGCTTCCTCAGAATAGTTGCCCGTAATCTGGCCACCAGAAATGGTGACATGAGTACCGTTTTTAGCGGCAAGTCCAGCACCGCCATGATCGCCATTACCATCGTTACCACAGTAATTGGCATATTTATTGTTAGTAATGTAGCCACCAGAAACAGTAACGCTGCCGCCTTCGGCCATGATGCCGCCGCCGAAACCAACACCAGTAGCAAGCGTGCTGTTGCCGGAGATTACGCCATTAGTTATGTTGACCGTGGAGTCTTTAGCATACACACCACCGCCACTAGGAGCACTGTTGCCGGCAATTACGCCACCGGAAACCTCGAGGGTCGAATTACCGTGTATTTCAATTCCGCCGCCCGCACCCGAGCCAGAAGCTCCACACACATAGCCGCCGCGCATGTTGACGGTAGAGCCGTTCTCGGCATAGACCAAGCTGCTAACGCTGCTGCCTTGTTTTTGCGTGATCACGCCGCTCACAAGGTTAAACGTGCCACCCTTGCCGTTGTTGTTATACAGATTGATGAGCTTTAGATTTGTGTTGCCGTCGCACGCCACGATGGCGCCCTTAATATCGACGTTATGTCTGACAAGCGTCTCGATTGTCCCTGTACCACTCGGAGTCGATTTGGTCACGTAGTAGGTAAGATTAGACGGAATGCCACCAACGTAATTTAGCTCGACTTTCTTGCCATAATTATTGGGATCCAGCTTCTGCCCCTGATCAGTCAGCTGTTGGACATCGTTGACCGTCTCAGTCACCGGCGCGGAGTCCTTAATTTCGTCCTTAATTGTAAGTGTTGCGCCGTTAGCAACATCAAATAACGGCTTGTCGGTGTTCAAGCACTTGATCTTATGACCGTTTAAGTTCAGCGTTATATTGCTGCCGCTCTTCTCAAGTTTGATTTCACCAGCATAGTCAATATCAGCTGTAAGCTCGAAGCAGGCAGTTTGGTTTTCCCCAACGCCTTGAAGCTTAGCTGACAAATCATCGGCGTTAGTAATGTTAGTAATAGCTGTGGTTGTCTCTTCGCTCTCTGCAGCCTCCTCGGCTGACGCGACAGCGTTAACATCCATCGCATCATTATCTTCCGCCTGCGACTCGTACTTGGACTGCTCCTCCGGCCGAGCATCGTCGTCGCTCGCAGCATCGTCGCTGTTCTGGTTATCGGCGTCTGTGCCGGCATCCCCGTTAGTACTGTTGTCTATACCAGTAGACTCACTTGAGGAACCCCCCCCCATCACAGTTTCCTCGGTAGAAACCGCCTCGGCATCGTTGGCGATGGCCTGCGAGATCGGAGGCATGACGAGCGACAGTACCAGGCTCAACACGGAGGCTCCGCACAAAACGCCTGCCAGTACACGGCGCGTCGCTTTATTACTCTGCTTAGATTTGTCCGAATTCGCTTTCATCGATGTCTCCTCCCCAAGAGACCGCGATCTTGCTCTTTCCCTATCAAACGTATCTGCGCAATCTGTAATTGCGCTCGCTAAGTGATGCAATTATAACGATTGTTTGAACATCTGAGCAGCAAAACCGACATTTTTGTGCAAGTTCTTAATTCTCTTGACAATTGTTTAGATTTGCCTTCGTTTATTCGCTATAAAACATCTGTTTCTACTGGTAATTAAGTTAGTTATCAGTTTTTTAATAGCATTTTATTTATTTGCACAACCTTTTGCTCAAGAGCAAACATCCTGTGAACGGTCGAATAACGACAGTGAGCGGTAGGTCATCAACCGGGAGGAATACCCTACCAAACTGATGAGAATATCTTTAACCCATCGGTGGTTAGAAGCGTAATGTTCAGACAACTAAATTTGAATTTTCGCGCAGATTTTAGGCATCAATTCGCCCAAATCGCCTGAGGCCACCGCAAAGGCGCCTGTCCCCTTTGCGGTGGCTCTCCCCCGGCGCTACAGAAGATGTTCCTCGATAAAGACCGCAATGCCGT
Source organism: Collinsella sp. AM24-1 (assembly GCF_003470325.1). Taxonomy (NCBI): domain Bacteria; kingdom Bacillati; phylum Actinomycetota; class Coriobacteriia; order Coriobacteriales; family Coriobacteriaceae; genus Collinsella; species Collinsella sp. AM24-1. The sequence continues at coordinate 38,216 of NZ_QRHM01000011.1, forward strand.
CATTGTCGTTGCTGGCGGTTACAAAATCGGCGGCGGCGCGGGTGGCGGCGCTGCCGTTTGCCATGGCAACGCCCACGCCGGCGTCGGCCACCATGCAGGTGTCGTTATCGGCATCGCCAAACACGCAGATGTTCTGGAGCTCCATGTCGTTGAGCTCCGCCACGCGCACAAGGCCGCGAGTCTTGGACACGCGCGGATCCTTGAATTCGTAGAGCCGCTGCGTGGTTTGCAGAGCTGCCGCCTTAACAGTGTCATCGGCAAACGTCGACGCCCGCTCAATCACCCGCGGCATTACCTCGGGTGCCATGGTAAACATCACCTTGGGCTGCGGCCCGCGCAAGAACTCGGCAAAATCGACCACCTGGTAGGGCACGCCGTCGACGCGCGACAGGTGCTCGACGCACGCATTGCTCTCGGGCACGTAGAACACGCCGTCTCGGGGGCAGACGGGCGTTGCCGGAAGGTCCGCCATGTGCTTGCAGATGCGCGCGATGGTCTCGCCCGGCAGCGGATAGCTCAGCTCGTTGATGTCGTGCGCACGGTCGATGACCTCGGCGCCACCGCAACCCACGAGCACGTCCACCAGGCCTTCGATGCCCCAGAGCTCGTACATGGCCTCGGTCGCGTGGGCGTCGCGCCCGGTGCACAGGCCAAAGAGCACACCGCGCTCGCGCAGGGCGCGGATCGCCGCCACGGTGCGCGGGGACACCGTGTGCTGGCTCGTGAGCAGTGTGCCGTCGATATCGCAGAACACGGCTTTGATGTGGCTGAAGGTAGTGTCCATGGGGGCCTTTCTGGGTTGTGCGGCGGTGTGGGGTATATTCGCAAACGGCGTACATGGTATACCAAGGCGCAGGCGCGGCCCGTTAAAGCAAAAACCACCACAAAGGTGCCTGGCTCCTTTGTGGTGGAAATGACGTTTGCGGGCCAAACCATCACAACATTCGATGTTTTTCGGCAAAATCGCGATTTTCATCGAATGTTGTGATGGTTTTACTGCCTTGCGGCACGATCAAAATGCCTGCGACCAAACAGCAGCAACGCCGCAGGGACCGCCGTCACGACCATGCCTGCCCCCACGAGTGTCCGTTGTACGCCAAATGTTGCCGCCAGCCACGGGGCAATTGCCAGAGGGGCCACGCCAGCGAACATATTGCCAAAGCCCATGACCGAATTGACGCGACCAAGCTGCTCGAGCGGAGCCGTCGTTTGCACAATGGTGTTGTGGAGCGGGTTGACGACACCCCAAGCAATGCCCAGGGCGATCTGGCCGACGAGGGCCACGCCCACGTACGGCGTCCCCACATAGAGCAGACTTCCCAGGCCCACGGACATGAGCGCCACGAGCAGCGTTTTAAGGTTGACCAGGTGCGGCGGCAAGCGGAGCGCGAGCACGGCACCCAGCACCGCGCCCACGCCCGAGGCCGACGAGAGCCAGCCCATCCACTCAACGCCGACGCGTAGGACATCGCGATAGAAAAACGACTCGAGCGGATCGAAGGCTCCGTAGCCAAAGTTCGAAAGAAAAATGATGCAGAAAAGTAGCGCGAGGACGCTGTTGGTGAAGACTGTCTTGATGCTGGCTGCGAAGGTGGCGCGGGCGGACGTGCTGGGGTTGGAGCTTTGTCCCGCACGCTCCCCTTCCTCTGTCGAATCGGCATCCGCATGCCCGGCGACATGGCTGGTCTGCGGCCTAAAGCCCCAACCGGCGACGAACGCCAGCACGGTAAAGAGCATCATAAGCACGAACACCGCACGCGACGACGCAGCCGCCGCGACAAAGCCGCCCAGCGTGGGACCAACGATGATACTCACGTTTGAAAACATGGCGATGGCGGAGTTGATGTCTTTGAGCTCGACAGGATCGTCGGTGAGGTAAGCCGGATAGGATGTGGCGATGGGCTGGGCGAATCCCATCGTAAAGCCCAGAAACACCGCGCCGAGCAGGACGACGCCGGTCGCGCTACCAAAGGCGATGATTGCCGTGCCAGTTGCGAGCGTGCCGACGATGCTCAGCAAGAAATGGCGGCGCGGACCCCATGCGTCGAGCGCAGCGCCGCCCGCAAAGGATCCCAGGATCACGAAAACGTTCATGAACAGGACGGCCAGCGATGTCGCGACGACTGAGGCATCGTCTGCATAGGTGAGCGTTCCGATGACGCCGATAAAGTAGCTGGTCTGAAAACCGGTGTAGATGAGGAAGCGCATTGCCACCAGGCGCTTGGCCTGCACGGACAGCGACGATTGAGGCTTTGAGAAAAGAGATGCGAGCATGGAGACTCCTTGTTTCATACGAATACGGGCGGTGGGCATTCGCCACCGTCTATCAAATCAATCAGTCCGCATGAAACATTAAGGACGCATCAGGACCCTTCTCTCCTTTTTTCGCCCGTCATGAACTACTTGGTAGATTGTAAGGCATGTCCCACACATCTACCAAAGCAAAAACCACCACAAAGGTGCCTGGCCCCTTTGTGGTGGAAGTGACGTTTGCCCAGATAAAACCTGCCAAAATAAACCTGTCCCTTTTTGGCAGGTTATGGCAGCGCAGCGAGCCGGTTCCAAGTGCCCCGGGTCGCCCCGAAAGAGGAGCGACGCGTACTTTGGTACGCGAGCGACGGCTTGAGGGGCGAGATGGGGTGCTTGGGGCCGGCGCAGCGTCAAGCCTTAAAGGTGGTCTTGGATCAGGTCGCAGATGGCTCGGGCGTCGTTGATGCTGATGGCTCGGGTCGCAAAACCGGCGTCGAAGGCCTGACGCGCCAGGGCCTCGTTGCAGGCAAGGGCCAGCGTGCGGCCGTCGACCAGGTCAAGCGAGCTCTTGCCACGCAGACGGTCGACACCGGAGCGCGCGACGACGATGTTGTCGAAGCCCTCGGTCTTGTAGCCCTCGATGATCACCACGTCGACATCGTTGTAGCGCGACAGCAGCTCGCGCGCGGGCATCTCGTCCTCCTCGCGCGTGTCGGCGTACTCCGCCCAGCGCGTGGCGCAGATGAGCCCCACGTGCTTGGATCCGGCCTGGTGATGGCGCCACGTATCCTTAGCAGGCACGTCGATATCAAAGCCGTGGTGCCCATGATGCTTGAGCGAACCCACGCGCAGGCCGCGGCGGGTGAGCTCGGCGATAACTTTCTCGACGAGCGTGGTCTTGCCCGAGTTTTGGTAGCCGATAAACGCGATCGCAGGGACGGCCGGGGCCGGAGCTGCAGGCGCGACGGCGATGGGTGCGCTCGCAGGCGCGGTACCGTCAGTGGCCACGGACTCAACGGCAGCGGCCTGACGCTCTGCGCGGTCCCACACGCCCGAACGGCCGCCCTCCTTGTGCAGCAGGCGCACGTCGACGATCTCCATGCCGCGATCGGCGGCCTTGCACATGTCGTAGATGGTCAGACACGCGGCACTCGCGCCGGTCAGGGCCTCCATCTCGATACCCGTCTTGCCCGTCACGCCCGCCGTAACCAGTACGTGAAAGCCAACCTGCCCGTCCGTGCGCGCCGGTGCCCAGCCCTCGGGCATGTCATCGACCGGCGTCCCCGCCGGAGCAATGGGCTCGATATCGCACTTACTCTTGGTAATGAGCAGCGGATGGCACATGGGGATGATGTCGCTCGTGCGCTTGATGGCCATAATGCCCGCCACACGCGCGCAAGCAAGCACGTCGCCCTTTTTGGCGCGATCCTGCAGCACCATGGCCTGCGTCTCGGGATGCATGAGGATGGAGCCCTCGGCGATAGCAATGCGATGGGTCTCGGCCTTGTCGGACACGTCGACCATGCGTACCTCGCCCTTGGCGTCCACGTGCGTCAGCTCGTCGCGACGGGCGTCGCGGGCGGGCTCGGCAACAGTGCCGGCGGACGGCTGTACCGCCGCGGACCCAGCGGTGTTGCTGGCAGCAGCCGTGGCTTTATGGGCAGACATCGCGGCCCTGCGAGCGGCCTTGGTGGCATCGGCGTACCTGCTCTTGGCCATATGATCATCCTCCGATTTGGGACATAAATCGTTGCGTGCCCTCAATTATCGCGTGTTCCTGCGGTTTGTGGGCCACGGCATCGCGCCAAATCGAAAGTACCTGCATATCATCACCACGGCGCAACGCCTCGCGCACCGAATACTCGGCATCGCTGAACAGGCACGGACGCACGTTGCCATCGGCCGTCAGGCGCAGGCGGTTGCAGCTCGCGCAAAAATGGTTGGACATGGCGCTGATGAAGCCGACCGTTCCCGCCGCGCCCGGAAAGCGCCAATAGCGCGCGGGGCCCGCGCCGGCAGGAGCGTCGGTGATGTCAAGCGGTTCGAGCTCGCCCAGACCCATCGCGGCGGCCCCGGCATTGACGCGCGCCCGCAGCTCGTCGCTCGGCACGCTGTCGCTCGCATCCCACAACTCGGGGCTGAGCGTGGGTGCGTGAGGGTCCACGGCGCAATGCGAGCTCGTGCGCTCGTCGCCGATGGGCATGTATTCGATAAAGCGCAGGTGGATGGGGCGGTCGAGCGTGAGCCGCGCGAGGGCCGCCACATCTTGGTTGAGCCGGCGCACCACAACGCAGTTGACCTTAACGGGCTCAAAGCCCCAGGCCAGCGCCGCGTCGATGCCAGCCATGGTCTGCTCGAGTCGACCCAGGCGCGTGATCTTTCCAAAGAGCGTAGGGTCGAGCGTGTCGAGCGAAATGTTGACGCGGTTAAGCCCCGCGTCCTTGAGCTGCGGCGCCAGCTTGGGCAGCAGGGCTCCGTTGGTGGTGAGCGAGATGTCCTCGATCCGCGGAATCGCGCGGATGTCGCGAATGAGCGGGATGATACGGCGGCTGACCAGCGGCTCGCCGCCCGTCAGGCGTACGCGGCGAATGCCCTCCCCCGCCACCAAGCGCACAAAGCGGGCGATTTCCTCGGCGCTGAGTAGCTCGTCGTGTGCACGGGGCGCCACGCCATCGGCCGGCATGCAGTAAATGCAGCGGAAATTGCACTTGTCGGTAACGGCAATGCGCAGGTAGTTGATATCGCGGCCAAAGCCGTCATGTTGCACGTGCCCGTCCACGCAGCCCTCCCCTCACGCGGCGTTTTATTCTTCGGAAAACATAATACCCCACGAGAGAATCATGCCGACACCCGTACGACAGGACAGGTCGCTTCGAGCAAAACGGACTTCCCAAGCCCATCCTCAACACACAGACCATCACAACATTCGATGCTTTTCCCGTTTTTGGCAAAAAACGTCGAATGTTGTGATGGTTTGCCTGCCCACGGCACCCCGTAGAAAGACCAAAGCGCCCCTAGAGGCCGCCGTCCCAGTGGCGAATCACGAATTCTCGAAGGTCGTTCTGCCGCTTTTGGAACGCTTCGCTTCGGTCGCACTTGAGGCCCATAGCGAGCGCAATGGCGTTCATCGCCCGGTGCAATTGCAGCTGATGGGCAAACTGAGTCCCGGTGAGGACGATCATCCTAAAGCCCAGCGCGCTCAGTACGGTCATACGCTCCGCATCCGACGCGCTGCGCTGTTTATCAAGATGGTCCGAGCCGTTGTATTCAATCCCCGTACCGCTCGCAGGCGCATATACGTCAATCTCGAAATACCCGGCCTTTGCGAGACACTTGAACTCGTTGGGAACATCGACCCTATGGTTGAGCTCGATTTTGGCGTATCCCAGCCCGCCCTGGAAACGTTTTGCTACGACCATGATTGCGGTGGCCGTCTCCATGGGCGACCGCGCGCCATCGTGCACGCGCTTGAGCACGGCGGCCGCGCGTATAGCCCCCTGACGAGATCGGTTCTCATTGCAATAGGCAATCAAGTCGGCAACGGTATACCTCTGCCCCATCTCGATATAATCGCCTGTCGACAGATGATTCAAATGGTATCGGGCGCAGATTTCGTAGCCATATTCCAGCTGCTCGGGCTCACTCATCCACGAACCCGCCTGGACAAAGCACATGGCCTCATCAACCACCAGAAGGCCCTCTGCCACCTCGATAAGATGGCCTGGAGGTACCGGCGCCCCAAACACGTGGCACCTAAATCCAGCCGGCGTCGAGCGCTCAAAATCGAAGTTGACGAGCGTGTCGATATGATCGAGCTCTTCTCGTGGAATACCAAGCGAAACCAGATAGTCGGTAACGATCCCAACTGCCGTTGAAGCCCTCAGTCCCTTGGCATCGAGTCCCAATTTGGGCAGGCTCGCAGTCGGCTCCGCCTCGCTAGCAAGCGAGTCCTCATCGTATAGGCTGCTTGCTCGCGAGAGCGGCTCGGACGGGCGCGCCACGTTGTGGTACAGCCAGGCAGTCTTATGGGACAAGACGATCGGCAGGTCCATGAGCCCTCCAATGGAGTCGGATAACCAACCTTATTCCCCTGCCCACGGGTCCGCACACCTTCGTGCACAAGAAAGCGATTCCACCCGGCCGAGTGGCAGAAAAACTATCACAACATTCGATGCTTTTCTCGATTTTGGCGAAAAACGTCGAATGTTGTGATGGTTTGAGGCGAGGTGAGGGGCACGGAGGGGTCAAAGCATCGTACTTTGCAGGGCGCACGTCCGTATTCAATTAGAAATGAACGCGAGCGTGACTTTTTCGCCCTGCTGCCAATACAAACCTTGACTCTACAATCGTTGTAGGGTTTTCACTACACTGGTACGTAAACGACCCAAGCCAGAAAGTGCCCCGCCCATGGAACACGACCTCACACGCGGCAATGTCCTCAAGACCATCGCGGTCTTTGCCCTGCCCTATATGCTCTCGTACTTTTTTCAGATGCTCTACGGCATGGCCGATCTGTACATGATGGGGCAGTTTAGCGGCGCTGCCGGCATCACCGCCGTGGGCAACGGCGCACAGACGCTCTATATCATTACCGTGACACTCGTTGGTCTGGCCATGGGAACGACGGTCATCGTCGGCCACGCCGTGGGCTCGCGCCGCTTCGATCGCGCCGAGACCGCCATCGGCAATACCATCACGCTCTTTATGGGTGTCTCGGTGGTACTGGCCGCTGTCCTGCTCGCGCTTTGCCCGCAGATCGTGGCGCTCATTGGCACTCCCGCCGAAGCCGTCGAAGGCACTGCCGCCTACCTGCGTATCTGCTTTATCGGCATTCCCTTTATCGCCGCGTACAACATTCTTTCGGCCATCTTTCGCGGGCTAGGCGATTCGCGCTCGCCCATGTACGTAATTGGCGTGGCATGCATCATCAACATCGCGCTCGATTTTCTGTTTATCGGCCACATGGGGCTCGGCCCCGTGGGCGCGGCGCTCGGCACGGTGACCGCGCAGACAGCCAGCGTTGCCCTCGCGCTCGTGTGGCTCAAGAGCCGTCGCACAAACATCCACGTTAAGCGCAGCGACCTGCGCCCCCAGCCCGAGGTGCTCGGCAGCATTCTTAAAATCGGCGTGCCCGTGGCTGTGCAGGACGGCTGCATCCAGGTGGCGTTTATGTTTATCACCGTCATCGCCAACCACCGCGGCCTGGTCGACGCCGCCGCCGTGGGCCTGGTCGAAAAGATGATCAGCTTTTTATTCATTGTGCCGAGTTCCATGGGTGCCACCGTCAGCGCGCTCACGGCGCAAAACGCCGGCGCGGGCAAGGGCGACCGCGCGCGTCAGGTACTCAAGGACGCCATGACGATCTCGGTGGTGTACGGCTGCCTGATCACGGTGCTGATGTGGCTGGTGGCGCCGACGTTTATTGGCTTTTTTGCCAAGGACCCCGCGGTGGTCGCGGCCGGTACCGGCTATATGCACAGTTATATTTTCGATGCAATCTTTGCCGGCATCCACATTTGCTTTAGCGGCTTTTTCGCTGCATACGGCAAGAGCTACATCGGCTTTGCGCACAACGTGCTGGCTGTGGCACTCATTCGCGTGCCGGGCGCGTGGCTGCTGTCGAACGCCTATTCCGACACGCTATTTCCCATGGGTATCGCCTCGCCGTGCGGCTCGATTCTGTCGGCGGTCATCTGTGTAGTGGCATTTACCGTACTCAACCGGCGCGGGGCTTTTGACAGGTTGGTGGCGTAGCGGGGCAACGCGAGATTGCCCTGATCGATGACATCATCAGCGACGACCCGGCAACCTACGTGACGCAGATCACGGTGCCGGTTGCCCCAGCAAAGTAAGAACCGCCCGGAAGGCATCGTGCTTCCGGGCGGTTCTTCAATTTGGTTATCGACGCCTTAAGCCTCCGGCACCTGACCAGTCGCCAGGATCTGCTCGAGGGCGTCCTCGTCCAGCACGGGTACGCCCAGCTGCTCGGCTTTGGTGAGCTTGGAGCCCGCTTTGGGGCCGGCAACCAGATAGCTCGTCTTCTTGGACACGCTGCCCGAGACCTTGGCGCCGAGCACCTTGAGCGCCGCGCCTGCCTCGTCGCGGGTGCGGTTGACGAGCGTGCCGGTGAGCACGAAGGTCAGACCCGCGAGCGGTTGTGCATCGGCGAGCTCGCCCGCCACGCCCGCGTCGGCTGCGGCTTGTGCATGCGCGGCGCCCAAGTCGACCTCGAGCGACAGACCCGCCTGGCGCAAACGCTCCAGCACGGCAAGGTTTTCGGGCACGGCCAGGAACTGCTTGACGCTCGCCGCAATCTTGGGACCGATGCCCTCGCACTCGGCGATGTCCTCTTCACTCGCCAAGATGAGCTTATCAATCGACAGGAATCGCTCGGCGATGACCTCGCCCACGCTCTTGCCCACGTGGCGGATGCCCAGGGCAAACAGCACGCGACCGAGCGGCTGGCTCTTGGACTTGTTGAGCTCGGCGATGATTTTCTCGGCCGTCTTGAGGCCCACCGGGATGGGGTCGCCCTTCTTGACGCCCTTTTTGCTGTTGGAGCTAGCGTACACGCGCCCTGTGTCCAGGCCTGCGATGTCGTCGACCGTGAGCTGGTAGAAGTCCGCGACATCGTGGATCAGGCCGGCAGCGATCATCTTGTCGACGATCTCGTCGCCCAGGCCGTCGACGTCCATGCAGCCGCGGCTTACCCAGTGAAGCAGGCGCTCCTTGAGCTGTGCGGGACAGTCGATGGACACGCAGCGGTAGGCAACCTCGCCATCCTCGTGGACCACGGGGCTACCGCACACGGGGCAGACCTCGGGCATGTGCCAGTCGACCGAATCGGCCGGGCGTTTATCGAGCACCGGACCTACGACCTCGGGAATCACGTCGCCCGCCTTGTGCACGATGATAGTGTCGCCCTCGCGCACGTTTTTGCGACGGATCTCGTCGATGTTGTGCAGCGTGGCGCGCGCGATGGTGGAGCCGGCAACCGTCACCGGGTCGAACTCGGCGACCGGTGTGAGCACACCGGTGCGGCCCACCTGGATGCGAATCTCGCGCAGGACGGTCTGCTTTTCCTCGGGCGGGAACTTAAAGGCGATGGCCCAGCGCGGTGCGCGGGCGGTAAAGCCCAGGTCGAGCTGCTGCTGGAAGCTGTCGACCTTTACGACCACGCCGTCGATGTCGTAGTCCAGGTCACCGCGGTGTTCGAGCGCCTGGGCACAGAACTCGTGGACCTCGGCGGGTGTGGCACAGCGAGCCACGTTAGGGTTGACGCTAAAGCCGGCGCTACGCAGCCAATCGAGGAACTCGCGCTGGCTGTGGACGTGCAGCGGATCGGTATCGGCGATGGCATAGATAAAGGTAGCGAGATCGCGGCGCGCCGTGACCTTGGGGTCCTTTTGGCGCAGGCTGCCGGCGGCAGCGTTGCGCGGGTTGGCGAAGGGGTCGCGCCCCTCGGCATCGGCCTCGTCGTTCAGGCGCACAAAGCTGCCCTTGGGCATATAGACCTCGCCACGGACCTCGATGGTGCGCTCGCGGTCGGCGCCCATGTGGGCGAGCGCCGGCTCGGACAGGTGAATGGGCACATCCTTGATGGTACGGACGTTGAGCGACACGTCCTCGCCCGTGGTGCCATCGCCGCGTGTGGCTGCGCGTACGAAGGTGCCGTTTTGGTAGGTAAGCGCCACGCCCAGGCCGTCGATCTTAAGCTCGCAGGTATAGGTGACGCTGCCGGCACCGAGCGCATCCTCGGTGCGCTGGAGCCACGCGTCGAGTTCGTCCAGATCCATGGCATCGTCCATGGAATACATGCGCGCCATATGCGTGACCGGCGTAAACTGCTCGCTCACGTACCCGCCCACGCGCTGGGTATAGCTGTCGGGCGTCACCAGGTCGGGGTAGGTGGCCTCAATTTCCTGCAGCTCAACGAGCATCTTGTCAAAGGCGGCGTCCGTGATCTCGGGCGCATCGAGCATGTAGTAGCGATAGGCGTGGTAATCGAGCTCGTGGCGCAGCTCGGCCGCACGCGCTGCCGCCTGGGCACGGGCATCGGCCGGTACGGCGGTATCCGTGCTCGCGGGCGTTTCGGTATCGATGTCCACGCCGTCACCAAACAGGCTCGATTGCTCCATAGCGGCACTCCTTCGCTCGATTTCAAACGGATACTAGAGTACCACCGGTCGCAATGAGGCCGAATAGCGGTCTCGAACCGCACCGAATCGGCAGCCGCCAGACTGGGGTGGATCGCGCGATCAAACCATGCCCCTGTCAGTTCCAAATGATCCGTTTTCCTCCGTCCCCAACGGATCAATAAGAAAAAAGGGCTGTCCCACGTTGATGGGACAGCCCCCCCTGGCCTCGATATGTGCGAAACGGCTCGCTAGTAACCCTGACCGTAGCCTTGACCCTGGCCCTGCTGGCCCAGCAGCTCCTCCAGGTACTGGCGCAGCTGTTCGTCGGTAATACCGCCGTTGCCGGTGTCGGTCGCGCTGTCGTCCTGCTGCTGGTTCTGCAGCTCCTCGTCGGAGCCCAGCTCGACGGTAACCTTCTTCTCTTCCTTGCCGCGCATGAGCGTGATCTCGACCTTCTCGCCCACCTCGTGGCTGCGCAGCGCGATGATCAGGCCATCGGCGCTCGAAATCTCATCGTCGCCCAGCTTGGTAATGACATCGCCCTCTTGGATGCCGGCCTTGGCGGCAGGACCGTCCTCGACGACGCTTGCCACGTACGCGCCGCTATCGGTGCTCAGCTTGTTAGTGCGAGCATTGAGCGCGTTGACGCTCGAAAGCGTGGCGCCCAGGTACGGATGAACCGGCGTCTTGCCGTCGATGATCTGGTCGGCAATGTTCTTGGCATAGTTAACGGGAATGGCAAAGCCCACGCCCGAGCTGGAGCCCGAGTAGCTCTCGATGAGCGAGTTGATACCCACCAGCTCACCGTTGTCGTTAACGAGCGCGCCGCCGGAGTTGCCCGGGTTGATGGCGGCATCGGTCTGGATCATGTTGGCATAGATGGTGTTACCGTTGGTAGAGCTCATGGCCGTGGAGCGATACAGCGCCGACACGATACCCGTGGAGACAGACTGCTCGTTGCCGAACGGCGAGCCGATCGCCATGACCCACTCGCCCACGTTGAGCTTGGAAGAGTCGCCGATCTCGATCGGCGTGAGCTTAGAGGCGTCAGCATCCTTGAGCTTGATGACGGCTAGGTCGCTCGAAGCATCGTTGCCCACGAACTCGGCCTCGTAGGTGGTGCCGTCGTCCATGGTCACCACGTACTGGTCATAGCCATCGACCACGTGGTTGTTGGTGAGGATGTGGCCCTCGGTATCGAGCACAACGCCCGAACCGACGCTGCCCGAGCCGTCCGACTCGTCGGCAGACTGCGAAAGCGAGCCATTCTGGCCGCCGCTCGAAGTGGCGGTAATGGAAACCACGGAGGGCAGCGCCTTGGCAGAGACGGCCTCGGCCAGCGTGGTGTCCTCGGAGTCGATCGTAATCTTTTGCGTCGATGAACCCGAAGCACCCGCCGTCACGGCATTCTTTCCGCTGCCAATGTTGAGCGTGCCACTCATAATGAGCGCAATGACCAGCAGGGCGCCGCATGCACAGCCGGCGAGCGCCGTAATAAAGATCGGCAGCTTTTTGGTCTTAGTCTTGACCACGGTGTGCTTGTTTACAACCTGCTGGCTGCCCAGCGGCTTTCCGGTCTGCGTGTCGTAGGCCTGCACGTAAGGAATGTTACTGCCATCGGCAGGCGTCGACTCCACCTGCACGCGCGGCTGCTGCTGGGTCTCGCCGGCGTTGCCCGCATCCTGGGGACGCTGGGAATCGTACTCGCTCATAGCTGCGATCCTTTCGTCAAATAACCAAAGGCCCGCCAAACATGTGGCGGGCCATCATTGTTCACGTTGAGTTGTACCCCAAGCTGGGCAGTCCCGAGCACTAGATGCCAAGATTTCAGCTTTGCTTAAGTAATGACATGCTTATAGGCCAATTCGTTTTATGCCGTCATGTCTATTCGATATAACAGTCGATAGCAAAGCTATATGTTGAATCGTTAATGAAGTCCGTAATCGTCGCGCCCATGCCTGATCCGCACGTCCACTTATCCTTCTCCGCGTCGTATGGCGTTGGCCCCCACCCCGTTTCATATGATGCTTCGCCTTCTGCGAAGTAGTTCATCACATATTTATCTTTCTGCATGAGCGCATACCAAGCGTTTGCATACATCACAAGCGGATCGATTTGGACTATCGAGTACTTTCCGGAACGAATCTCAATTTCTGTTTTATCGTTATAATAAGCGACTGTGAGCTCAATCTTGGCAAGCAGCGGCAACGTTTCATCTGATTCCCTCTGGATTGTTATGACATCACCGGCCATAGCGTCGGCAGACACAGTTTTGCTCTCTGGCGTGAAAATAGTCTCTCTGCTTCTTGTTCGCGTTTTTTCATTGCCATTTTCATCTCTGACCACCGTGTCGACCACGAGCGTCAATCGCTTCTGAGCGTCCGGCAACTCCACGGCTTCTGCCATCCCGGCTCGCATCAAAATAGGAGCCCCCGCCATCAGACCTAAGAACTGCTTTCTATCAATCATTCTTCATTCCCCTTGTCTACTTGATTTGACTTTCTCAGCTGAATGGGGATACAGAACAGTCCCGTCAAGTTCCTTATCTTCCACAAAAACTAGAATCCATTTATCACCTGCTTTCAACCCTGAGACATATCCGGAACTTGACTTACGGCGCATATCGATTCTCTTACGGCAACCACTTGGCATAAGCGCCTCAAATTGCCCGTTATGAACATCCGATAGAGCGCGCACCTCGACTGCAACAACCGTGTCGTTTTCTCCCCCATTAGTCGCCCTTAACAGAAAGAAGCTCGCTGCGGTGAGCAAAGCAAAGGAAAGCACCAATAGGAGCATTGCCCTTCGAATGAACTTGTCGCCGTTCACGAGTACAATCAACCCTTGCAATATGTGCCATCGTGAGACGTGTAAATTGATACGTCATATGGAAGAAACTGTAGCTGGTTTGTCCATCCATTCCAAACAACAAGCAGGTACTTCTTGGCATTCGAGTATGTGTTATGCATTGCCACGTAGCCCACAACTGCCATTGCGTGCCCGCTGCCATTTGACCGGAGCCTTCCAGAGAAAATACTCAGATTCCCCGAGTCGGTATTCACCCTAAAGGAATCCCATGACGGATACCAAACGAATGACGTCTCAAGCTCCTTGCCTCGTCTTGCACAAAACTCCTTTAAGGCCGGAGCGGGTTTATCAGGAGAAGTCTTGCCTTGAGTAAAGTACAGACCAGTCGCTTGATCATATTTCTTTTCTTCTTCTTCCCATGTCCCCGACAGCCTCCAAAGCTCCGAGTATAAATCGGACAATTTAAGGCGGTTCAAAGTCACATAGTGACTGCTAACTGCAAACATTGCCGAAACAGCGCAAGCATAAGTCCCCGTTTCTTTGATAACTTCTGTTTGCGTTGGCGTTATTATTCCCGAAACCGTTTTGCTCGCATCAACAACATATCCCTGTTTATACAAATCCTTGGCAGATACAAAAACGTCATCGAAATGTTCCGGCGATCCGCTGCGATTGCCTCCCGAGGACAATTTATTTGGTACTTTTTTTCCACTTGCGTCTAAAACAATGTTTTTATCTAAGTCGGCAACGCCAACAGTTAGCTCGTCAATCTTTAACGCAACGACGTTATCCGAGGATGCGAGGAGTGCAATTTCTTCGCTTGCACTCTCGATAGGTAAAAGAGCGTTCGGAGCCAAGCAGTATTCGCTGATCCACCAAGATCGCTCTGAATCAAATACGACGTAGCCATAGTTAACGTCATCCCGCTTCGCACGAACGATATACCCGATTGATTCCCCATCGGAATTCACCATTTTTACTGGGTCACAAGCGGTCACCGGCTCATCCGATACATCATCAAAGAAAGCCTGCGCTTGCTCCACAGCTATTTGCGGTGTGACACGGACCAAGTCGTCGTCTCCAAAAACCAACCTTGGAGACATCAGGGCGGCAAGCAACACTATGAATCCGACAATCACCTTTCTCGAATAACGCATTTCTTCCTCCATCCGTGTAGTAGGGAGATACGGTAACTAAATGATATTCTCTAGATAGTGTTATACGTTTGATATTGTTTTTACTGACACACTTTTAATCGGTGAAAGGTCTTCTTTTCGCCCTAAACGAGAAAAGGGTACTGGAGAAATCTCCGGTACCCTCACATTGCCCTCTATTTACTTGCTAGTCCTTAAACAGATAGCCCACGCCGCGGACGGTGGTGATGTGCGCCGCGATCTGCGGGCCCACCTTGGAGCGGATGCGTCGGATATGCACGTCGACGGTGCGCGTACCGCCGCAGTACTCAAAGCCCCACACGCGGTGCAGCAGTACCTCGCGGCTGTAGGCGCGGTTGGGATGCGTCGCCAAAAAACTCAGCAGCGAGTACTCCATCAGCGTCAGGTCAATGGGCTCGCTATCGAGTGTCACCTGGTAGGTGGCCAGGTTGATCTCAAGGTTATCGATGTTGAGCACATCATCGGAGGCGACGGGCTCCTCCTCGCCCATCAGACGCTGTGCACGAGCCTTGAGCTCGTTGGGCGTCGCCGTGGGACATACAAAGTCGGCATGCGCATGATTCGGCAGGCGCAGGGTGCCGAGCGCCTCGTCGTCGACGATCACCAGCATGGGAACACCGCCGCGATCGTCGAGCCACTTGGCAATCTGATCGATGCGGTCGCTGCGGATGCCATCGGAATCGAGGATCAGCAGGTCAAAGTCGTGCGCCGCAGTTGGCGAATCGGGGGTGGCCAGACTCACCTCGACACCCAGGGTGGTCGTCAAGCTGCGGGCAAACTCGTGGAAGCGCGTCGTGCGCGCCATGAACAGGGCACTCTTTTCGGACATATCGGCCTCCAAAGAAATGAGCTCAATCGTACTGGGACAAGCCAGCGCGATTAGGAGTTCGCCAGGTAGTGCTTGATCTCCCATTCGGTGATCGTGGACTCAAACTTATGCCACTCGTCGCGCTTCTTTTTGAGGAAGAAGCTATGGATGTGCTCGCCGAGGGCATCCTTCATAAACTGCGAGTCCTCAAACACGTCGAGCGCCTCTTTGAGCGAGCGCGGCAGCGGCGCGTAACCGGCCTCGAGCATCTGACGGCCGGTGAGCTTGAGCGTCTCGGCCGTTGCCTCGGGCGGGAGCTCCAGCTTGCGCTCGATGCCGTCGAGACCAGCCGCCAGCGTGACGGCGTTGACCAGATACGGGTTAGCCATGGGATCGGGGCTGCGAAGCTCAATGCGTGTGGAAAGCTGCTTGCCGGGCTTGTAGACCGGGATGCGGATCATGCTTGCGCGGTTGCGCAGGCCCCACGTGGCGTACTGCGGCACGGAGTCGCCGCCCGTGGTGATGCGCTTGTACGAATTGACCGTGGGGTTGGTGATGGCGCTAATCTCGCGCGCGTGCGCCAAGATACCGGCCATATAGTGCTTGGCGACGTCGGAGAGATGGTACTTCTCGTCGCCCTCGCCCCAAAAGACGTTGTTGCCGTCATGGTCGAACAGCGACTGATGCAAAAACATGGCGCTGCCGTCCTCGCCCGCCAGCGGCTTGGGCATAAAGGAGGCGTGGCAGCCGCTCTCGTAAGCCTGCTGCTTAATGATGAGCTTGGCCGTGGTAATGGCGTCGGACATGCTCAGGGCCTCGGCGTGGCGCAGGCTCATGCCGTGCTGTGAGCGACCGGCGGCGTGGAAGGTGTACTCCACGGGCACGGACATCTTCTCGAGCGTGAGGACCGTGTTACGACGCAGGTCGCGAGCGGCATCGCTCACCGAAAGATCGAAGTAGCCCACGTTGTCGAGCGGCTCGGGCGTGTGCTCGTCGGGGAAGTAGTAATACTCCAGCTCAGCGCCCACGTTGAGCAGATAGCCAGCCTTCTCGGCCTTGCGGAACATGCGGCGCAGGGCATCGCGCGGGTCGCCGGCAAACGGCTTGCGATCGGGAGTGCACACGTCGCAGAACACGCGGGCGACGCCGTTGTGGCTCGGGCGCCACGGCAGAATCTGGAAGGTCGAGGCATCGGGGAACGCCAGCATATCGGCTTCCTCGGGCGTGGCAAAGCCCTCGATGGCCGAGCCGTCAAAGCCAATGCCCTCCTCAAATGCGACCTCGAGGTCCTCGGGGCTAATAGCAAAGTTTTTGAGGCGGCCGAGAATGTCGACAAACCACAGACGCACAAAGCGGATATCACGCTGCTCTACGGAGCGGAGTACGTAATCGATGTTCTGCTGGTTCATGTCGCTCCCCTTTCTTTCGGGCGGGTTTCGACTGGTCTATATCGCAGATACTATCGCAGAAAAATGTTTCCGCAGGGTTAAAGCGTATCAAGCGCTCAAAAAACGTGCGCGCAGGCGGGTGCCAAGCACGAACAGACCGACTCGGACGGGCGGCTAGCGCGAGGTCGAAGCGCGGTATTCGATGTGGCCGGGGATCTCGATGCGCTTGGGGGCGAGCTTCGCGGCGTCGCCCACCGTAGTGGTAACGACGTCGATGCGCTCGGACAGGCGCTCGACCACGCGCTCGGCAATGGTGAGGGTGTCCTGCGCGGCCGTGGTCACGCCGCCAAAGAGCACGTGGTTCCAGGGATAATCGTCAAACGTCGCGATCTTGAGACCCGCCGGCAACGACGGTCCCAACTGTGCCAGTGCCTCGGTCAGGCGCAGAAAGACCAGGCCGTTGACGGCAATGAGGCCGAGCTTTTTGCCTGCATAGCCGCGGATAGTCTCGTCCAAGCGGCCGACGCCCGTGGCACCGCCGTCGGCCAGGGTGACGACCTCGCCCGCA
Organism: Collinsella sp. AM24-1; assembly: GCF_003470325.1. Classification (NCBI taxonomy): domain Bacteria; kingdom Bacillati; phylum Actinomycetota; class Coriobacteriia; order Coriobacteriales; family Coriobacteriaceae; genus Collinsella; species Collinsella sp. AM24-1. Next base: position 55,351 of record NZ_QRHM01000011.1, read on the forward strand.
AGTCCGCGTCGAGAAAGCTCGTCGGCAAAGGCCTCGGCACGCTCGCGACGCACGGGGCTGTCATCGCTTGCCTCGGTGAGCAGGCACAGGCGCTCGCTGCCCGCAGCAGCCAAGGCGTCTACCAAGCCGACGACCAGCTCACGGTTGTTAGATGTCGCCAGGTCGACGCCGCTGGCGGCAACATCGCGGTCGAGCAGCACAACGGGCAGACGTCCCGCTGCCGCGGCGATCGCCTCGTCGTTACCGCCGCAGGTGTTGACGACCAGGCCATCCACGCCGGCGTCGATAAGTCTGGTGAGCGACTCCGCTTCCTTAGCGGGGTCGTTACCACTAATGGCCGTCATGAGCGAGCAGCCGCGCGCGGCGGCGCTGGCTGAAAGCCCTTCGAGCATGGCGCTCGAGAACGGGTTGGCGATGTCGGCCAGGATCACGCCGATGAGGTTGGTGCGCGAGCTGCGCAGATTGCGCGCGGCGGCGCGCGGGCGATAGCCGGTGCGCTCGATAACCGCCGCGATGCGGGCACGGGTCTCCTCGGTCATTTGCCCGGGGCGGTTGTTGAGATAGCGCGAGACCGTGGCCGGGCTCACACCCGCCTCGGCGGCAATATCCTTGATTCTCATCTGCGCCATAGCGCACCCCGTTTCCCAACTGTCGGCATTCTGAGCCATTTTAGGCATTTATACGAACTGCCTACGCCACCAGAGCCGCAGAACGATCTTAATTTCACCGCAGCAAATAAAGGGCGCGAGTTAGATAGCCGAGTCTTTGGGCAGCTCGAAATAGTCGGGATGCAAGGCGATAACCGGGCCCTGCTCCTCGGGCATCAGATGCAAGTGCGTCTCTGCCAAATAGCTCGCCGCGTCGGTATCGCCCTTCTTAATGGCCTCGAGAATCCGGCGATGCTGCCGACGAATCGGCTCCCAATCCAGATCCTGCGACACCATACGCAGCCAGTTATACCGCTCAAAATGCGTATTGACGCTCTTCATCCAATCCCACAGCATGTGGCGACCGGCAATCACAAAACACGTCTCATGGAACAGGTTATCCAGATCGAAAAAGCGACGCGTTTCGCTATGGTCGAGCGACTCGGACTCGGTAAGAATCTGCTCGAGCCGCTGCTTTTGCTCGGGCGAGGCGGCCGAACAGCATTTAATAAGCACGCTTCTTTCGAGTTTTTCGCGCAAGAAACAAGCGTTCTCAGCGCGCTCCATGCTGATTTTTGAGACATAGGTGCCGCTTTTGGGACGCGTTTCCACCAGCTCCTGCTCACGCAGGCGCACAAAGGACTCGCGAATGGGCGTGCGCCCGATTCCCGTCTCCTTTTCCAGACCAATCGCCGAAAGGCGTGTGCCGGGCTTGAGCTCGGCATAGATGATCTTGGAGCGCAGTGCGTTGTATGCCTGGTCTTGCAGGCTCTGATAATGCTGGTGTTGTTCCATAAAGCCCTCGGATGAAGCTCACGGTTTGTCGAATACCACGTAATACTATCGCATCCCCCATCCCCTCAATTGCGGTGAAAGAGGCGGTGCTCACGTCGCCAGCACCGCAAGAGCAAGCGGCGGCATCCCGAAACCCGGGACACCACCGCTGTTTTGCTATCGGATGGCGCAGAGACGCCCCTCTTCATGCACCAAGGGGTTGACTAGAGTTCGCAGGCAACCTTGTAGCCATCGCCGATAGCGTCGCGGATGTTGCCGCACTTGTTGGCATCGCCCAGCACGTGGATGGCAACGCCGGCAGCGGCAAGGTCGTCGGCAAGCTTGGTATTGGGACGATAGCCCATGGCAAGCACCAGCGTATCGGCATCGGCGATGGTGTGGATCTGGCCATCCTTTTCGTACGAGATGGTGTCCTCGGTGATCTCGGTCACCTTGGCCTCGGTCAGCACGTGAACGCCCTTGGAGAGCATGCGCGTGATGAGCACCGCGCGACCGGCGCCGCCCTCGTTAGCGGCGAGCGTCTTGGTCATCTCGATGACGGTGACGTCGCGATTGGCCGGCGACAGGTCGTTGACCAACGGGGCCAGGTAATCGGCCGTCTCGCAGCCGACGGTGCCGCCGCCCACGATGACGATCTTCTTGCCCGGGAAAGCCTTGCCGCCCAGCAGGTCGTCAGCCGTCATAACTTGCTTAAAGCCCTGCATAAAAGCCGGAGCGATGGGCTCGGCGCCATAAGCCAGGACAACCTCGTAGCCCGCGTAATCGCGCTGGATGTCCTCGGCGGTCAGCTCGGTACCAAAGACGCACGTGACGCCGGCCTCGGCCAGGCGACGGTACTGATACTTGATCACGCGCGTGAGCTCCTGCTTTGCCGGCGGAACGGCCGCGATGCGCATCTCGCCACCCGGCTCGTCCTGCTTGTCCACGAGCACCACGTTATGGCCGCGCTTGGCGGCAATGTAGGCCGCCTCCATGCCCGCGGGACCGGCGCCCACGACGAGCACGTTCTTCGCCTCGGCGGCAGGCTCGTAGCCGGCCTCGTCGCGCTCCACGTCCGGGTTGACGGTGCAGGAGATGCGCTTGCCAAACATGATGCCGTTCAGGCAGCGCAGGCAGCCGATGCAGGGACGGATCTCGTCGGCGTTGCCGGCAGCCGCTTTGTTGCAGAACTCGGCATCGCACAGATTGGCACGGCCCATCATGCAGATGTCGGCGGCGCCGTCCTCGATCAGCTCCTCGGCAATCCATGCCTCGTTGATGCGGCCGACCGTGGCAACGGGAATGTTCACATGCTTTTTGATCTCGCGCGAGCAGGCAGCGTGCGAGGCCTGCTGCGTGCCGGCAGCGGGAATTGCAGAGCCGCGCTTGATGGTGGTGCCGCCCGACACATGGATCATGTCGACGCCGGCCTTCTCCAGGCGGCGCGAGACGTAGATCATGTCGTTGAGGGTCAAGCCGCCATCGGTGTACTCGTCACCCGAGATGCGGACGTCGATAATGAAGTCCTTGCCACAGCGCTCGCGGATCTCGGCGATGACCTCGAGCAAGAAGCGCATGCGGGCGTCGAGCGAGCCACCGTACTCGTCGGTACGCTTGTTATAGAGCGGGGTCAAAAAGCCGCCGAGCATGCCATGGGCGTGCGCCGCATGAACCTCGACGCCATCGACGCCGGCCTTCTGCATACGCACGGCAGCGTCGCCGAACTGATGCGTGAGCTCGTGGATCTCGTCGATGGTGATGGGACGCGGAGCCTCGCGGGCATAGGACGGGCCCACAAAGGACGGAGCGATGAGGCGCGGGGTGCCCGGAATGTTAAAGGCCATGTAGGCGGGGTGGAAGAGCTGCGGCATGATCTTGCAGCCATACTCGTGGACGGCGGCGGCGAGCTTTTCCCAGCCAGGGATAAACGTGTCGTCGTAGCAGCACATGTCACCCGGCAGATAGGTATAGGTAGGCTCGACCGTCACGACCTCAGTGATGATCAGGCCCACGCCGCCCTTGGCGCGGGCACGGTAATGATCGACCAAGTCGTCGGTCACATAGCCGTGATCGGCCAGGTTGGTAGACACCGGCGGCATAAAGACGCGGTTCTTGACCTCGGTCGTACCGACCTTGATCGGACTAAAGAGCATCGGGTAGGCGGATGACTCCATGCAGGCTTCCTTTCGTTTGAGCCGCTCGGCGGCAAATTACTGACCTATCTATCGTAGTAGCAACCGAGCGGTGCCCGAGCGCACGTGTTCCCCCGGCTTCTGCTCGGTTCACAAAACTCTAGTATACCGCCGATACTGGCACCCCTGAACACCGAACTTGTGTGCTTTTGCCCAGGTGGGTCATGTCCCGACGTACATTTTTGGGAATATTCAGCATCGGAGTGCGCCGCGCAGCGTCCTCGACGCCCCATTTGGTGCGCATTTTGCGCCCGATCGGCATAAATAAGTGCCTACGATGGCGAATTACGCCATCGGAGGCACTTAAAACAGCCGTTCTGCCCCTCTATCGGGACATACGTTTGCTGAATATTCCCAAAAATGTACGCCGCAAGAGGGGGCACCCTCCCTAACGACTCAAATGCGGACGGCCGGCGGCATCGAGTCCAATCGCCGCGCTCGCCCCCGAATGCACAAAGCGCCCCCGTGAACGGATGCTCGCGGGGCGCTTTGATGCCTGAGTCCTATTTGATACCGCGGCCCAGGTCTTCGGCAATTTTGTCCACGCCCTTAAGCGCGGCGCAGGTTTTTTTATTGGAACAATGTCCCGTGCAAACGCCACCTTGAGCGCAGTCGGCGCAGGTGCCCTTGCGATAAATGCGCACGCACACGGCGACAAACGCGATGCCGATAACAGCCAGTACAACAATATCGATAGGTGCCATAGCAAGCCTCCTCTAGTTAACCACCACTTACTTTACCCCATTCTCCACCTGCCAAAAAGGGACAGGTATATTTTGGTCGGTTTTATCTGCGGAAACGCCACATCTCCCTCACCAAAAAGCCCGAGTGTCGCTGGGACACCCGGGCTCGTGGAAAGGGGCTAATCCTTATTCGGACTTAAGCGGAAACTGCGGCGGAAGCGGTGTTGGTCTCGTCCTCGTCGGTCCAGGCGTGCTTAGGCATGGGACGGAAGATCTGGAAGAGCATCGCAACCAGCAGAACGATGGCTACAACCGTCCAAATACCAAACTGGCCAAGGACAAACAGGTTGTAGAACTGGTTGATGAACAGGCCGATCACCCAGGCAAAGGCGCACTCGTAGCCGATGGCAATCGCGGTCCACTTGCCGGAGTCCATCTGGTTGCGGATAGTTCCCATGGCGGCAAAGCACGGGGCGCACAGCAGGTTGAAGGCACCAAAGGCAACGCAAGCGCCCATAGTCGGGAACATGCCGGCAAACGCGGTCCACAGGCTCGGGTCGGTCTCGGCGGCGTCGGCAACCGACAGCAGCGAGCCGGCGGTGGCGACGACGTTCTCCTTGGCGACAAGGCCAGAGACAGTCAGCGCAGTTGCCTGCCAGGTGCTAAAGCCGAGCGGGGCGAAGATCCAGGCGACCAGGTTGCCCAGCATGGCAAGCACGGAGTAGTCCATGAACTCCTCGGGGATGCCGTCCATCGCGGGCAGGAAGCCAAAGGAACCGTTATAGCTACCAAAGTTGGAGAGGAACCAAACCACAACGGTGGACGCGAAGATGACCGTGCCGGCCTTTTTGATAAAGGCCCAGCAGCGCTCCCACACGTGCAGCGCCCAAGAGCGGATCGCCGGGAAGTGGTAGGCAGGAAGCTCCATAACGAACGGCGTCGGGCGACCGGCAAAGAGCTTGGTCTTCTTGAGCATGAGGCCCGAGGCGATGACGGCAAAGACGCCCAGGAAGTAGAAGAGCGGGCTAATCCACGCGGCGGTGGTAGAAGAATCGCCGATGATGGAACCCATGAGCAGGGCAATGATCGGCAGCTTAGCGCCACAGGGAATGAACGTGGTGGTCATGACCGTCATGCGACGGTCCTTCTCGTTCTCGATGGTCTTGGTGGCCATGACGCCGGGGACGCCGCAGCCCGAGGACACGAGCATGGGGATAAAGGACTTACCGGACAGGCCAAACCGGCGGAACACGCGGTCCATGATGAAGGCGACACGGGCCATGTAGCCGCAGTCCTCCAGGAAAGACAGCATCACAAAGAGCAGGAACATCTGCGGGACGAAGCCGAAGATGGCGCCCAGGCCGCCGACGATGCCGTCGCAGACCAGCGAATCGACCAGGCCGCCGTCCTCGGTGCCGCCCGCCACAAGGGCGTCGTGCACCATGGTGGTGATACCCGGGACATAGGGGCCGTACTGTGCCGGGTCGACCGAGTCGGCATTGTCGCCCGCAGCCTCAACAGCTGCGTCATAGGCGTCGCGACCCTGACCGAGCACGTACCAGCCGTCGGTGCCGAAGAGTTGGTCGTTGGTGAAGTCAGTCACCGTGCCGCCCAAGGTAGAGACGGCAATGTAGTACACACAGAACATGATGACCACAAAGATCGGCAGGCCCAGGATACGGTTGGTAACCACGCGGTCGATCTTCTCGGAGGTGCTCATCTTTGCCGGAGCCTTAGTGAGGCACTCGTCGATGATGTGGGCAATCACGCCGTAGCGCTCGCCGGTGATGATGGACTCGGCGTCGTCGTCGCAATCCTGCTCGCACTGGGCGACCAGCTGCTCGACGCGAGCGGCCTTCTCCTTGGTGAGGTTGATGAGCTTGCAGGCGTCCGCGTCGCGCTCGAACAGCTTGACGGCGTAGTAGCGACGCTTGTTGGCGGAAACGCTCGCCGGCAGATTGTTCTCGATGTGGTCCAGAACGTCCTCAATGGAGGAATCGAACTTGTGCTCCGGCACCTGGCCCTTGGAAGCAGCGGACTTTTTGACCTGCTCGAATAGCTCCGTGATGCCCTTGTTCTTAAGAGCGGAGATCATCATGACCGGGCAGCCGAGCTTCTTGGAGAGCTTGTCCGTGTCGATCTTGTCGCCGTTCTTCTCGACCAAGTCGGCCATGTTGAGGGCAACGACCACGGGCAGGCCGGTCTCGATAACCTGAAGCGCCAGGTACAGGTTGCGCTCGAGGTTGGTAGCGTCGACCACCTGGACGACGATATCAGGCTCGCCGCTCATGAGGTAATCGCGCGAGCACTGCTCCTCGGGGCTGTAGGGGGAAAGCGAGTAGATGCCAGGGAGGTCCGTGATGGTAACGTTCTTGTCGCTCAGGAGCTTGGCTTCCTTTTTCTCAACCGTGACGCCGGGCCAGTTGCCAACGTAGCCGTTGGCGCCGGTGATCAGGTTGAAAAGCGTGGTCTTGCCGCAGTTGGGGTTACCCGCCAGCGCGACATGGATCTGAGAGTCCGCCATTCAATCCTTCTTCCTTGTGTGCCTGCGCTGCTTTCTCCGCGCAGGCTGGATAATGTGCTTTAAAGTTGTAGCATTAAGTTAGAAAAACCTAACTTTATCTGCAGAAATATACGTCGCGAGTCCTTACTGAACCTCGACGACGGCGGCCTCCTCCTTGCGGATGGAAAGCTCGTAGCCGCGCACGTTGATCTCGACCGGATCACCGAGCGGTGCAACTTTCACGACCTTGAACGAAGTGCCCTTGATGAGCCCCAGGTCCATAAGGTGGCGGCGAAGCGCACCCTCACCGTGAAGCTTGACGATGGTGGAGCTCTCGCCCACCTTAACGTCACCCAACGTCTTCATTTACTTGTCCCCCTTTCAGTGCGTACAGAAATACCGTCGACTAACCGACGGTCATGATGTGCATGGCAACCTTGGAATCGATGCCAAAGCGTGCGCCCAGCACGGTGACGATGATATTGGCGCCACTCGAGCTCACCACGTGGATTTCGTTGCCCTCGACAAAGCCGAGGTCCTTAAGGTGGTGCTTCATATCCTCATTGCCCTTTACACGAGACACGCGCACGGTTTCGCCCGCTTTTACCATCGAAAGCGGCATTGCCGGCATCTGCGGTCCGCAAGACATGAGTGGCTCCTAACGTCAGTTCGTCCTCAACATCGACGCGGTAAAAGTTAACCACGCCTATGTTCGCTTTAGTAAACTAACACGTGGTTAACTTTTTGGAAAGGGTCCCCATTCAGATTTCGAAAAAGTTTCCTATATGAAACAAAGAAGGCACCGCAAAGACTGTCTCTTTGCGGTGCCTTGTCATACCAATTTATGCAACAGAGGGGGCTGCCCCTTTGCCACATTATTGCGGTTAAAGCGAGAGGTTTCTGATCGACGTGACGCAGGAGGCCTCATCCACGCCCGAAACGCGGAACACGATGTCTTCGCCACATTCGCCGTAGAGAGCCATGAGCCCCATCACATCGCGGCCGTCGGTATGGCGATCGCCGATGCTGACCGATACGTTGCTACGATGCTTGGCAATAATGTCATAGAGCAGCGCAACCGGGCGGGCATGCAATCCCAACGGATCTTTAATCGTCTTTGTAAACTCGACCATGTCCCCTCCCACGACGTCGCACATTCGGCCGGCAAACCCAGCCACGTGGTAGTTATTGTACGTTACCGGCGCACCCCCGTCCCACAAAAAACGAGGGAAGGCGCGCGTCCTTCCCTCGTTGCGGGCAATATGTAGCCGCTCGCCTACATCAGGCGCAGGCTGACGTCCTTGAGCTGGGCGCCGGAAACGGCACTCGGAGCACCCGACATGAGGTCGGAGCCGCTGGCCGTCTTGGGGAACGCCATGACGTCGCGAATGGAGTCGGAGCCGGTGAGCAGCATGCACACGCGGTCCAGGCCCAGAGCGAAACCGCCCATCGGGGGCGCACCAAACTTGAGCGCCTCCATGAGGAAGCCGAACTGAGACTCGGCGCGCTCCTCGGTAAAGCCCAGAAGCTTGAGCATGGACATCTGCATCTCGGCGTTGTGGATACGCATACCGCCGCCACCGGCCTCAAAGCCGTCCATGACAAAGTCGTAGGTGCAAGAGCCGGCTGCCAGCGGATCTGCCTCGATCTTGGCGATGTCGGTCTCGGTCGGCAGGGTGAAGGGCTGATGCTCGGCTGCATAGGCCTTGCGATCCTCGTCCCAGTGGAACAGCGGGAAGTTGACGACCCACAGGAAGTCGTGGCCCTCGCGCTTGATCTCGAGCGCGTTAGCCATGTGGGAACGCATGCCGCCCAGGATCTCGTCGGAGAGCAGGCGCGGGCCGGCGGCGAACATCACAAGGTCGCCGGGCTCGACGTTCATGCGCTCACGCAGAGCCGCCATCTCCTCGTCCGAGAAGAACTTGACGATGGGGCTGTTGATGGAGCCATCCTCGCGGAAAGCGATCCAGGCCAGGCCCTTGGCGCCAAACGTGGAGGCCACGCCGGCGAGCTTATCGATCTTGGCACGTGCCCAGGCACCGGCGCCCTTGGCGTTGATGGCCTTGACGACAGAGCCCTCCTCATTTGCGGCGGTCGCAAAGACCTTGAACTTGGAGTTGGCAAAGATGTCGGTCAGGTCGACCAGGTGCATGCCATAGCGGGTATCGGGCTTGTCGGAGCCATAGGTGTCCATGGCATCCCAGTAGTTCATGCGACGCAGCGGCGTGGGCATCTCGACACCCATGCGACCGAAGGCATCGGCAAGAACCTCTTCGAGCGCGCTCATGACATCGTTCTGGTCCACGAAGGACATCTCGATATCGACCTGGGTGAACTCGGGCTGACGGTCGGCACGCAGGTCCTCGTCGCGGAAGCACTTGGCAACCTGGTAGTAGCGCTCGACGCCACCGACCATGAGCAGCTGCTTCAGGAGCTGCGGGGACTGCGGCAGGGCGTAGAAGTTGCCCGGCTGAATACGGCTGGGAACGATGAAGTCGCGGGCGCCCTCGGGCGTGGACTTGAACAGGGAGGGCGTCTCAACCTCCATGAACTCACGGTTGTGCAGCGCCTCGCGAATGGCAAAGGTGAAGTCGGAGCGCAGCTTGAGGTTGGCCATCATTTCGGGACGACGGAGGTCCAGATAGCGATAGCGCAGGCGGGTGTCCTCGCTGGTCTCGATGCCGTCCTCGATCTGGAACGGCGGGGTGACGGACGTATTGAGTACCTCGGCGTGGTCGGTCAGGACCTCGATCTCGCCGGTCGCGAGCTTGGTGTTGGTGGTCTCCTCGCCACGAGCGCGCACGACGCCGTGGATCTTGATGGGCCACTCGGGACGCATGGTCTCGGCGATCTTAAAGGCATCGCCGTCGGAGTGCTCGGGGTCGAAGGTGAGCTGCGTGATGCCCTCGCGGTCGCGAAGGTCACAGAAGATAAGGCCGCCGTGGTCGCGGCGACGGCTCACCCAACCGGTGAGGGTGACCTCTTCGCCCACGTTCTCGAAGCGAAGCTCGCCGCAGGTACGGGTGTGCATGGAATGCTCATCGATGGGACGGGTCTGGCTCATACCAGTGATCCTCCTTTATGGATCTGTGCCGCCCCGTGTCGTTCCGGGCGGCGTCGTACAGATTTGCCCAGCCTGCGTAAACCGCGCAGCCGGGCATGGCGTTCTATCTTATCGCACCCGCGTCGATGTGCCGCGAAAAAGTAGCTCTTGCCCAAAGACTTGACGGAGACGAAACAATTGACGCGGCCTGGCCGTCGCCCAAGCGCGCGGCGTGCGACAATGTGCCCCAATACAACCGCACTCGGAAAGGCCCGTCATGACCGCACGCCTCATCGTTATGGATATCGACTCCACGCTCATCAACCAGGAGGTCATCGACCTGTTGGGCGAGGAGGCCGGCGTGGGCGAGCAGGTAGCGCAGATCACCGAGCGCGCCATGCGCGGCGAGCTCGACTTTAAGCAGGCGCTCGAGGAACGCGTGGGGCTGCTTGCCGGCTTGGATGAGAGCGTATTCGAGCGCACCTTTGAGCGCGTGACGTTTACCCCCGGCGCGCTGGAGCTTGTGCGCTCGGCACACAGCAAGGGCTGGAAGGTCGGCGTGGTAAGCGGCGGCTTTCACGAAGTCGCCGACAAGATCGTGGCCGCCGCGGGCATCGACTTTTGCCTCGCTAACCGCCTGGAGGTCGTGGACGGCAAGCTCACCGGTAAGCTGGCGGCAGACATCGTGACCAAGGAGTCCAAGCTCATCCAGCTGCTGGATTGGGCGGTTGAGTGCGGTGTCGACATGGCCCACACCGTCGCGATCGGCGACGGCGCCAACGACATCCCCATGATTCAGGCCGCGGGCACGGGCATCGCGTTTTGCGCCAAGCCCAAGACGCGCGAGGCCGCCCCGTTTGCCATCGACGAGCGCAACCTGATGCTCGCCATGGACATCATCCTGCGTGACTAGCCGATCCGTCTAACAATTGAATCAGTCTGTCCTATAGTTTCCGAACAATTTTGTCTTAGTGTTCGGAAACATACCCTTTGAGTGCTAGACTTTGCGCCGTCGAAGGGAACATATATGGATAAGCGAGATCTTGAGCAGCTGCTGAGCGATGTTGCCGGCGGATCAGTCGCCCCTGCCGACGCGCTTACGCGCATCCAGACGGCGCCAACCGCCGATCTGGGTTTTGCGCAGCTCGATCTTTCGCGCGGGGTGCGCCAGGGAGCCGGCGAGGTTGTCTACGGCGCCGGTAAAACCGCCGAGCAGATTGCCGCCATTATCGAAGCGCTGCACGATGCCGGCCAGGAGCGCATCCTGGTCACGCGCCTGGACGCCGAAAAGGCAGACCGCACCTCGGAGCTCCTCGACAACGGCATCGACCTGGGATATGTCCCGGACGCACAGCTCGCCCTCGTGGGAGGCAAGCCCTCCCCTACCGGCAACGGACGCATCGTCGTCGCCTGCGCCGGCACGAGCGACCTGCCCGTCGCCGAGGAAGCCGCATTGACGGCCGAGTTCTATGGCAACGAGGTCGACCGCCTCTACGACGTGGGTGTCGCCGGCCTGCACCGTCTGCTCGCGCATGCCGAGGAACTTGCCCAGGCACAGGTGGTCATCGCCATCGCCGGCATGGAAGGCGCGCTGGCGAGCGTTGTCGGCGGTCTGGTGAGCTGTCCGGTCATCGCCGTTCCCACCAGCGTGGGCTACGGCGCAAGTTTTGGTGGCGTAGCCGCACTGCTCGCCATGCTCAACTCCTGCGCCAGCGGCGTATCGGTCGTCAATATCGACAACGGCTTTGGTGCCGCCTACCAGGCAAGTCTTATCAATCATCTGAGCGCCGGCACACCCTGCGCCCGTTAAGGAGCATTCCATGTCCAACCATCAGCACACGCTTATCATCGACGGCACCTCGGGCATCAGCGGCGACATGACCGTCGCGGCCCTGCTCGACCTGGGCGCCAGCGAGGAGCACCTGCGCGAACAGCTCGCCACACTGCCGGTCGACGGCTTTACGATCGCCGTCACGCGTGCAAACAAGCATGGCATCGACGCCTGTGATTTTGACGTCCAGCTTGCAGAGGAGCTCGAGAACCACGACCACGATATGGCCTGGCTCTACGGCAACGAAGCAGCTGCCGAGCACATGCACGAGCATGAGCACCACCATCATGACCATGACGAGCACGAACACGAGCACTGCCACGAGCATGACCATGAGGGTCACCATCACGCCCACCACCATCACCACCGTTCTTTGGCGGATGTCACCGCCATCATCGATGGCTCACGGCTAAGCGATGGTGCCAAGCGTCGTGCCCTCGCCATTTTTTCCGTACTCGCCGATGCCGAGGCAAAGGCTCACGGCAAAACGCCCGAGACCGTCATGTTCCACGAGGTAGGCGCCGTCGATTCCATCGTCGACGTCTGCTCTGTCGCCATCTGCCTCGATGACCTAGGTATTGAGGACATCGTGGTCGAGTCGCTCTCCGAAGGCCACGGAACCATTCGCTGCGCCCACGGCCTTATGCCCATTCCCGTCCCCGCTGTCGTCAACCTGTGCCAGGCGGGCAATATCGCCCTCACGCCCGCACCGGTCGCTGGCGAGCTCGTGACGCCCACGGGCGCCGCCATCGTCACCGCGCTGCGCACGTCCGAGCACCTGCCGGCACGCTACCACATCGAGGCCGTCGGCTACGGCGCCGGCAAGCGCCCCTACGAGGGTTGCTCTGGCACGCTCCGTTGTCTACTCGTTGACGTGGATGCATAGCCATGGATGCCCGCAAAGAAAAAAGCCGCGCTGCCATCGTTGCAGCGTTCTCCGAGCTGCTACGCGAAGAGGATTACGGCAAGATTACCGTCGGCGACATCATCGCTCGTGCCCACGTAGGCCGCGCGACATTCTACGGCCTCTTTAAGAGCAAAGACGACCTACTGTCCGAGCTCGTGAACGACATCTGCACCCACGCCCTCGACGACGATGGTACGCCGCTCGACGACCCACTCGTGCAAGTCGAGCATATCCTCAACAACCTCTGGGAACGCCGTCAGGGCGTTCGAGCCCTCGTAGCCGGCGCCGGCTCACGCGTCTTCGCCGACTGCCTCCGCAAGACCATCATGTCGCGCGCAGCCGAAACCGTCCCCGTCGACCCCGCAGGCCCCGCCGCCACCATGGACCGCAGCTTCTTACTACACCACATAGCCTCAAGCTTCGTAGGAATGGTCCAATGGTGGGCCTGGCACAACTTCCAAGCAAACAAAGCCGACGTAGCCAAAGACTACCTCTCAGCCATAAAGCCCCTCTTCACCTAAGTAAGAAGCTCATCCCAAATCATCGACCCAACCCAGGCCGCCACGCATCCCAAAGTGTCATTCACACTTCAACGCCCCCAACAGCAACAAGCCCCTCCCATCTATATTCAGATATATATGTTGGGCTGCTTGTTCGAAGGCAACTGGATTCCCGCAGGGTCCGGCATAGGTTAACTTTCCGCCGCATTCCGCAGGACGCAAGAAGCTCCCGCCGCACGAAGTGCGCAGCGGGAGCTTCTTGCATGTCCGAGGACGCGGCGGAAAGTTAACCTATGCCGGACCCGGGCGTTATATCAATTGTCTTGGCCTAGAACATGCCCAAGAAACCATGCACAAACAGCGCGGCCAGAGCGGCACCGACAAACGGAGCGATGCCAGGAACAAGCAGGCCGTACTTCCAGTTGTTGTCAGCCTTGTTCTTAATCGGCAGCACCTGATAGGCCATGCGAGGACCAAGGTCACGGGCCTGGTTCATGGCGAAGCCAGTGATACCTCCCATGCCCATGCCAACAGCCCAAACGATCAGACCGACGCAGATAGCGAGCATCAGGACGTTCTCGCCAGCACGGTTAGCAGCAGCAAGGATGGCGCTGATGAACACAAAGGTGCAGATAGCCTCGCAGAAGAAATTACGGGCATAGTTCGTACCCTCGGTGGTGGGGTTGGTCGAGAAGATGTTGCGCTGAGCAATGGGATCGATGACACCATCGGAAGCCTTGAACTCATCGGCATACATCAACCATGCGATCACGGCACCCGCAAAGCCGCCGAGCATATCGGCAATCATGAAGGGGATGCAGCTGCTCCACGGCACCAGACCGACGATGCACTGGGCAAGCACCATAGCCGGGTTCATGCACACGGCGCCACCAAAGACAAACAGGCAGACCGAGATGCCAAAAGACCAAGTGGTGATGGCAAACATATGGCCGGAGCCCTGATACTTGGTACCCTTAAGCACGGTATCGCAGTGCACGCCCACGCCAAAGATGATCATGAGGGCCGTTGCGCCGAATTCGCAGAGGAGTTTGGTAAGCATAAAACCTTATCTTTCTTGTCGGTTATAAACGATTCGTTTAGGCCGCGTACTAGTGCTGTGCGACGACAACGCCCAGGCCATCGGGAATGACGGCCACCTTGGCATCGGCACCCTTCATCTCAAAGGCGAGCTTGAGCGCCTCATCGAGGGTGTTGACCGGCGTCATGTGCATATCCTTGATCATCTGGTGATCGCACAGGTCGGTGACCATGATCACAGGGTGATGCGCCAGGATGCGGGCAAAGATCTGGCTCGTCCACTGGTCGGGCAGGGTCTCGTCCTTAGGACGGTCGATGCAGGCACGCTCAAACTCCGCCGGATCGTTGTCGGCGATGTTGTGATAGAAGCCCTCGCCACCGTGACCGTCGGCACAGCCGGCGACGTCGATGATCACGCCGCCCTCGGGAAGCGTAGCCTCGGCAGAGCACATGCCCTTCACGGCCTGATAGATGTTCTGGTCGAGCGGGTAGCCGCCGTTGGTGGTAATGGCAATCTCGCACTCGACGGGCTCAACGCCGGCAAGGCTCTTCACGAACTCGCAGCCAGCCTCGTGCGCCTTGTGGATGTCGCCGGCAAAGGAGCCGATGACCTCGTGCTTGCCGTTGAGCACCACGTTGAGCACAAAGGCAAGGTGAGCCATCTCGGCAGCGGCAAACATGTCCTCGCTCACGTGGTTGTGGCACAGGTTGCCGGCACGCGAATGGGAATCGTTCACAAACTGACCGTTGTGGTTGTACATGATGGTCTTGTAGCTGGCGATGCCAGGCAGGACGGACTTGCGGCTACCAGAGAAACCGGCAAAGAAGTGCGGCTCAATAAAGCCCTCGGCAAGCAGCAGATCGCAATCGGCAGCAATCTTGTTGATGATGCACTCGCCGCCAGAAGGCAGGGTGCCGATCTTTTTCATCATGCTGTCATCGGTCGCGACGTGCATAACGATTTCCTCGTTGGCAACGATCTCCTCGCCGTACTTGTTGACGAGTTCCTCATGCGTCGACGGACGATGCATACCCGTAGCAACCAAAATGCGCACGCGAGCCTCGGGCGCAGCGGAATGGATGTGATGCAGCAGAATAGGCATCGTCACACGCGAGGGAACGGGACGCGTATGGTCGGAGCTAATGATGACGATATCCTTCTTGCCAGCACAAAGCTCCTCGAGCGACGGCGAGCCATAAGGGTTGGCAAGCGACTCCCCTACCAGCTCTTCCTGCGATTTCGTGGTCTTAAACTCGTTTTGATGACCTTCCATCACACCCGCGAAGTTCTTATCCTCGAGCTCCAGATGCAACGTCTTGTGGTCAAACGGCAGTTCACATTCAAACAATGACGAGCGCCCTCTTCCTTTTCAACTGACACACTAGATAAACCGTTGGAAGGATACGCCGCTCACCGAAAAACACCACCGTCCACCGACTCATTAACACAACGTTCATATTTGACCCACAACAAAACGGCCGCGACCCCAAACGGGACCGCGGCCGCTACAGTCGTAAGGCGAGAAGCACCACATGCATCTCAATCCCGATCGATAAGGCGCGCGGCGCGAAGCGCCAAACGCGCCGCCGGGACAGACCCCATCCAAAACGCGCGAAGCGCGCCATTAATTCCCCCAGCAGTAATCCACTGAAGACCGGACATCGCAGGGCCCGCCATTAGTTTACTTTTAGGCACACTCCGCAGGACGCAAGAAGCCCTCGCCGCACGAAGTGCGCAGCGAGGGCTTCTTGCATGTCCGAGGACGTGCCTAAAAGTAAACTAATGGCGGGCCCGGACGACTACAGGGCTATCGATTACCCCGTGTTCTGCAGTCCTGCCGAGACGCCGGTCACAGTCGAAAGAATCAGGCTCATGTACTCGGCCTTCTTCTCCTCGGCCATCTCGTCCTGGTTCATACGCACCTCGCGAAGGGCGCGAACCTGGGCGATGGACAGGGCGTCGACGTAGGGGTTACGCACGCGAACGGCGCAGCCGAGCACGCGACGACGCTGCAGCGGCCATTCATCACCGACGATGGCAAGGACCCACTTACGGGTGAGCTGCATCTCGGTAAAGACCTTCTTGGACAGATCATCGCGGTCGCCCAGATGCAGATACATCTTGGCGATGCGCTGATCGGTCTTAGCAATCGACATCTCGATGTTGTCGATAAAGGTGCGGAAGAACGGCCACTCCTGGTAGGCAGCCTTGAGCTGGTCAAGATCGCCCAGCTGCTCGCAGGCGGTGCCCAGACCGTACCAAGCGGCCAGGTTAATGCGCGCCTGGCTCCAGCTGAAGATCCACGGGATGGTACGCAGGTCATCGAGCGACTTGGCGCCCAGACCGCGCTTGGCGGGACGCGAGCCGATCGGCAGCAGACCGACCTCGGTCAGCGGCGTCACGGTCGAGAACCACGGTGTAAAGTCCTCGGTGTTCAGCAGGTCCAGATAGCGTTCGTGGCTTGCAGTGTTGAGCTTCTCGGCCATATCCCAGAACTTCTGCGTGGTCTCGGTGTTGGTCTTCTCGACACTCGGGGCCGACTGCAAAAGCGTTGCGGCGGCAACGGACTCAACATGGCGCTGAGCCAGCGTGCGGTTGCCGTAACGGGCAAAGATGACTTCGCCCTGCTCGGTAAGCTTAAAGAAGCAGTTGACCGAACCCTTGGGCTGCGCCAGCACGGCCTTGTTGGCCGGGCCGCCGCCACGGCCCACGGCACCGCCGCGACCGTGCATGAGCACCAGGTCGATATCGTTCTTCTCTGCCCACTTGGCGATGCGCTCCTGCGCGGAGTGCAGCGCGAGCATGGCCGTGGTAGGACCGGCATCCTTGGAAGAGTCGGAATAGCCCAGCATGACCTCCATGCGGCGGTTGGTCTGGGCAAGGCGCTTTTGCACCACGGGCAGCGTAAGCATCTGATCGAGCACGTCGACGCAGCCCTCGAGGTCCTCGAGCTGCTCGAACAACGGGATCACGTCGAGCTCGGGGACATCCTCCTCGTGTGCAAAGGACAGGTGCGCCAGCTCAAAGACGTCGGCCACATGCTGAGCGCTCTTGGTAAACGAGATGATGTAGCGGTGCGCCATCTTCTTGCCGTAGCGCTTTTGGATGGAGCCGATAGCGCGGAAGGTATCGATGACCTCGCGCGTCATGGGCTGCAGGTCGCCATGGATACCGTTCTCGTGGATATCCTTAAGGGCGCGGGCATGCACCACGGAGTGCTGACGGAACTCCATCTCGACCATATGGAAGCCGAAGGACTCGACCTGCCAGATGATGGTTTGGACCGGGCCGTAGGCAGCACGGACGGCACCGCAGGCGGCCAGCGAACGCTGGACGACGCGCAGGTCATCCAGGAACTCGTCGGCGCTGTGGTACATGGTGTCGGTGATACGACGGACGGTGGCGTTCAGGCGGTCGGCCATGACGAGCATGACGGCGCGATGCGGCTCGTGCTCGGAGATCAGCTCGGCGCGGGCCGTGTAACGAGGGCTCATCTCGACCTGATGGTTCCACAGGTTAATGAGCTCGGCCGACGGCTTGCTGTAGGTAGCCTCGAGCGTGAGGTTGCGGCCGATGTGGCGGCACTTGTCCTCGAGCTTGAGCACCATGTGCGTAAAGTACTTGGCGGCGACCTCACGGCTCACCTTGGCGGTGACGTTGGGGTTACCGTCGCGGTCGGAACCGATCCAGCTGCCGGGATGGAAGAACGCCGGGCACAGCGGCGGCACAGTACCGGCCTTGTCGCCCAGCACCCAATCGTCAAAACGACGATAGATAACGGGGATAACGTCGAACAGCGTGTTATCGAAGATGTCGATGATGGTATCGGCTTCCTCGACCGGCGTGGGCTTCTTGAGCGCGATGGGACTCGTACGCACCAGGGCGTCGATCTCCTGCAGCATATGGCGCTCGTTCTCCACCAGGTCGGAGCCGCCCAGACGCGGACGCTCCTCCAGCAGGTTGGAGATACGGCGGATCTTGCCCTCGACGGCCTTACGACGGGCCTCGGTGGGATGTGCGGTAAAGACAGGGTGGAACTCGAGCTTGTCGAGCAGCTCGTTGGCACCCTCGACACCCAGCTCATTCACCAGCTGGTGATAGGCAACGGTAAGCTCGTTGGCAGGATCGACCTCGGTATCGGTCGACGCACCGGCCTCGCGCTCGCGCAGCTGCGCCACACGGTAGTTCTCCTCCGACAGGTTTGCCAGATGGAAAAAGCTCGTAAAGGCGCGAACGATGACCTGCTGCTTATCGAGCGGCAGGCTGTCGATCAAATCGACGACCTCACGAAATGCCA
Organism: Collinsella sp. AM24-1; assembly: GCF_003470325.1. Lineage (NCBI taxonomy): Bacteria > Bacillati > Actinomycetota > Coriobacteriia > Coriobacteriales > Coriobacteriaceae > Collinsella > Collinsella sp. AM24-1. The sequence continues at coordinate 73,767 of NZ_QRHM01000011.1, forward strand.
CGGCAGTGGGCTCGTCGGCGGTGGGCACGCCCTGCTCGTCGACGGCTTCGTCGGCAGCGCAGGTACCGGGGTTGCCGGCATTGACCACAATCTCGGCTGTCAAAATCTTGTCGAACAGGTCCGCGATCTCGGGATCATACTCGCTAAGCACACGGCGCTCCAGGCGCAAGAACAGCGCCAGATTGTCGCGCAGCTCCTCGGGGATCTCGATCTCGGCGAGACGCTCCCTGGACTCGGCATTCGAGCCGATTCGGTTAACGAGGCGGTTGACCACGGCAGCGACGCGCGCCGCGGCTTCGGGTACAGACTGGTTGCTTAGGTTCTCAGCCACGTTTCCTCCCATTCCTCCTTCTATGCACGTAACATGCGGTATTCATTATAGGCGCTTGAGAAATACTTTCGACACTGATTGCGCTTTACCACACAAAAGTATTTTCTGCATTGCAAAGGTTTTTGCCCTAAATGGTCGTATTTCTCGGTGGGCGGCATACGTAAACGGGGGCATTCCGCATAAAAGCGAAACACCCCCGTAACAATCGCTCTCCATGAGCAGGACACGTTAGCAGGCCCGAAGCTCAAAAAGATGCGCTACAGGCGCTCGCGAACCGCCTCGACGACGTTGTCCAGATCGGCGAGCACCTCGTCATGGCTCTGCATGTCGCGCACTTTGACCTTGCCGGCGGCAAGCTCGTCGCCACCCAGGACCAAGATGAGCTTGGCGCCTACCTTATCGGCTTGCTTAAACTGGGCCTTGAGCGAACGACCCTGATAGTCGGCCTCGGCCACGATACCTGCGGCGCGAAGCTCCTGCGTAATGGCAAAGACGTTCTGACGCAGCTCCTTGCCGGCGTTGGCGACATAGACGCACGGGGCCTCATCGGCACCCAAATCGCTGCCAAAGGCCTGCAGGGCCAGCAGGGCGCGCTCAAAACCGACAGCAAAGCCGACGCCCGCCGTGGGCTTGCCACCCTCGAGCTCGACCAGGCCATCGTAGCGGCCGCCGCCGCCGATGGAGCCGACGCCGGCGCCAGGGGCCTCGACCTCAAAGACAGTACGGGTGTAGTAGTCCAGGCCGCGCACCAAGGTGGGATCCTCGACATACTCGATACCGGCGGCATCCAGATAGCGCTTGACCTGCTCGTAGTGCTCGCGGCACTCATCGCACAGGTTGTCACCCATCAGCGGAGCCTCGGCCATGATCTCGCGGCAGTGGTCGTTCTTGCAGTCGAAGGCACGCAGCGGGTTGAGCTCGGCGCGCTCGCGGCACTCATCGCACATCTCGTCGGCGTGATCGAGGATGAACTGCTTAACCTGCTCGCGATAAGCCGGACGGCACTGGGCGTCACCCATCGAGTTGATGAGCAGACGAAGCTTGGAAAGATCGAAGCCCAGGCGCTTGTAGAACTCCATGAGCATGATGATGCACTCGGCGTCTGCCGCCGGATCGGGAGCGCCGAGCCACTCGATGCCCACCTGGTGGAACTGGCGCAGGCGGCCCTTCTGGGGACGCTCGCCGCGGAACATGGCCTCGGCGTAGTAAGCCTTAAACGGCGTGGAGCCCTGGGGCACCAGATTGTTCTCGACGACGGCGCGCACCACGCCGGCCGTGCCCTCGGGGCGAAGTGCCAGGCGCTGCTTGGGCTTGAGTTTGGTGTCGGTGCCCTCGGTAAAGACGCGCTCCAGGTTGGCACCGCTGAACACGCGGAACATTTCCTTGCGCACGACGTCGGTCGACTGGCCGATGCCGTGGACAAAGACGTCCACCTGCTCGATCGCGGGCGTCTCGATGGGCTTAAAGCCAAACGGCTCGAACACGCCGGCCGCAATCTGCTGCATCTTTTGCCAGGCGCGCATCTCGGCGCCGATAAGGTCGCGGGTTCCCTCCGCCTTCTGTGCCTGCATGGGCAAACACCTTTCTTTTGTATCGCGTCATAGGTAGTGGTCATTATACGGCACAAACACAAACAGCGGCGGCGCATCTGGCCGAACGAGGGTATGGGGACTCGT